>CAZDGY010000671.1:0-4152 GCA_964504685.1 uncultured Kofleriaceae bacterium
GATGTGCTCGCGAGCGTGATCGGCCGCGCCTGCGAAGGTGCGATCTCGTTCGCGGAGCTACGTCAGCTCGGCGTGCTGGCGCTCCTCGACGCGCAGCTCGGCAGCAATCGCGCGCTCGTCGATCGGCTCGCGCCGGCGCATCTCGATCTGCCGCGGCGGCGGCGCGTCGCGATCCACTACGAGCTCGATCAACCGCCGTGGATCGCGTCGCGGATGCAGGACTTCTTCGGGCTCGCGCGCGCACCGTCGGTCGGCGATGGCCGCGTGCCGCTCGTCATCCACCTGCTCGCGCCGAACCAGCGCCCGGTGCAAGTGACGAGCGACCTGCCCGGCTTCTGGGTCCGACACTATCCGGCGCTGCGCAAACAGCTGATGCGACGCTATCCCAAGCACGCCTGGCCCGAGGATCCGACGCAGCTCGTGCGCGAGTAGGCTCAGCCGACGTCTGGTGCGTCGCCCTGACGCTCGACGACGCGCCGACCATCGAGCGTGAGCCGCCAACGCACGCCGCGGCGAGTGAGCTCGGCGGTGTAGATCGAGTCGACGTAGAGCCGACGCGCGAACGCGGATGCGACCGCGCACGCGCTGAGCAACGGCAACACCAGCGCGAAGTCGCCGGAGATTTCACACGCGAGCACTACGGCGGTGATCGGCGCGTGCGTGGTCGCGGCGAGTGCGGCGGCGAGGCCGACGAGCGCGTAGCTGCCGGTCGAAGCGGCGCCATCTCCGAACACGCCGTGCATTCCGGCGGCGTAGAGCGAGCCGACCAGCCCGCCGATCAACAACGTCGGCGTGAACGCGCCGCCGGGATTGCCCGAGCCCACCGACGCTGCGGTCGCGAGCGGCTTCGCGAGCAGCAACCACGCGGTCGCCGCGATCGCGAGTCGGCCGTCGAGTAGCGCATCGAGTGGCTCGAAGCCGTTGCCCGCGACGAGCGGCACCCCACATAGTACGGCACCGCACACCAAGCCGCCGGCCGCGGGCCGCACGGGCAGCGGCAAGTGCCTCCACATTCGATCAGCGAACGACAGCAGCCGCAAGAACCCGACTCCAACCGGCGCCGCGACGAGCCCGAGGCCGGCGAACGCGAATAACTCGATCGGGTGCGGCGCATCGAATGCGCGCAAGCCGTAGATCGGTGCGGCACCGACAACGTAGCGCGTGATCACGGTCGCGATCACCGACGCGACGAGCATCGGCACGACCGCTTCGAGTACGAGCACACCTGTGACGATCTCGACGACGAACAACACCGCGGCGATCGGCGCATTGTACGCAGCGGCGAATCCGGCGGCGACACCCGAAGCGAGCGCGAGTCGTGCGGTCGCATCGTCGAGCCGAAACGCACGCCGCGCACCCTCGCCCGCCGCCGCGCCGAATTGAATCAGGGGGCCTTCGCGGCCGAGCGAGCTCGCGCCGGCGATCGCGAGCCACGCGGCGAGTGCTTGCGCGGCACTGCGCACGAGCGGCACGCGCGCACGACCGAGCACGATCGCTTCCATGACGAACCCGACGCCGGAGACGCCACGTCGGCGAGTGACCGCGAGGCCGATCGCGCCGGCGCACAGGCCGCCGAGCGCCGGCAGCGCGAGCCGCTCCCACCACGGCGCGGAATCGATCACGGCGACGACGTTCGAGCCGCCGAGCAGGCGGTACATTTCGGTCAAGCCGGTGCGAAACGCGATCGCGAACCCGGCCGCGACGAGCGCGATAGCCACGACGGCCGGCGCGAGCCTGAGCCACGCGACCGGTCCCGGCTCCGTCTCGGTCACGACTCGTCGGGCTTTTCCGCTGCCGCGTTCGGCCACAGGTGGTGATAGAGCCGCAAGCTGATGATCAGCAGCGCGTACTCTTGCAGGTCACCACCGGAATCGCGCAGCACCGAGAAGTTGAAGTCGACGAGTGCGAGCGCGTCGCTGATCAGCGCCATCAGCTGGTCGATCGTCGGGGCTGGTGTCGCGGCCGAGGTATCGAACGCCCAGCTATTGAGCTTCGCGCGCAGCGCGTCGAACATCGGCTTGATTCGGACGTGGAGCGCCGCGATCCGATTCGGCCGCAACCAGCCGAGTACCATCGCGCACATCGCGCGGCAGTCGCCCGCCATCGCTTCGGCGCCCATCGCGGGCTCGACCAACCCGATCATCGCGGGCACGACCGTGCGCGTCGCGGGGGTGCCTTTGAACAACAGCGCGTTCGGCGAGATGTTGTTGTGCGCCATGCCGTGCTCGTGCAGTGCGGCGACTTGGCGAATGACGATGAACCCGAGCGCGAGCGCACCATCGACGTGCAAGTCGACCTCGCCGAGGCGCTCTCCGAACTGCGGCTCGTCGATGTACTCGCTGAACAGCAGCAGCGAGCTCGAGTTCGCGTCGTAGATCACCTTGTGCAGCGACGTCAGCAGGCCCTGCCGCACGCGCTTCAGGATCGGCCAGAAGTATTGCTGCCAGTTCTCGACGAACTCGCGCGGGTCTTTGACCTTCGTCAGATCGATCACCGTGACGAGCTTCGGGAACACGTTGCCATCTGGAAACTGCCCGGACTGCACGAGCTCGGGCCGCGGGGTCGCGAGAAAGATCGGATGGCTACGCACTCGGCCGAGGCTGCGCTCGACGGTGTAGCCCCAGTCGAACACCGACTTCTCCGCGACGCGCACGACCTCTTCGGTAATGCTGGGGTCGGCGGCAGCCGCGGCGACCGCTTCGACCGCGCGGTTCTGCTCCTCGTCGACGTCGGTCGCCATCCGCCGCTTCGTCTCGCGCGGCCGCTCGTCGGGTAGCTCGCGCAGCATCGCGCGCAGCTCCTGCACGACCGCCTGCACCGAGTTAAAGCGCTGGCTCGGGTCGCGCTCGAGGCAGCCCTCGATGATCGGCTTCAACACGTCGGGAAACCCGTCGGGATAGTGCACTCGGCTACGACCACCAACGACGACACCCTCGCCGATCCGGATCAGCAGCGCCCACATATCGTCGGCCTGCCCATACAGCAGTTGCTCGGTGAACAAGCCGTGCAGCGCGCCGCCGATCGCGTAGATGTCGAGCGACGTGTTGATCGGCGAATCCATCAACCCTTGATCGACGGTCTCGGGCGCGACCGACCAACCGGGCGAGCCGAAGATCCGGCCCTTGTAGTAGCTGCGATAGGTTTGGTTCGCGACGTCGTCGAGTGACATCGCGAGGTCGAAGTCGAACAGGTAAGCGACGTTCGCGCCCTGGTCGACGAGGATGTTGCGCAGCGTGAAGTCGCGATGGACGAGCCGCGCCGCGTGAAACGTCGCGAGCCCTTCGAGCGCCTGAGCGAGCAGCTTCGTACGCGCGCGGGGCGTGAGGTTGTGCTTCGGGATCGCCTCGAGCAACGTCAGGCCCATGCGCGGCGTGACGAACAGATAGTTGTCGGAGATCGGCGCCGACACGTACGTCGGCAGAATGTTCGGGTGTTCGATCGCCGCGATCCGCGCCATCGCCGCGAGGTTGTTGTGGTGATCACGCCGGGTCACCTCGTCGGTGCGCAGCTGGTACAGGTAGTTCGAGTGGAACACCTTGCCGACGACGGCCTCGATCACGCCGGTCTCGTCGTCGCGACGCTCGAGCTCGTAGACCGTGCCCATGCCGCCGTTCGACAAGTGCGCGCCGAGCGTGCGGTAGAGGTGATGGTTGTAGCGAAAGACCGGGCCTTCGCGCGCGAGGTCCTCGGATCGCAACGTTCCGATCGCAGTCGTTTCGGACCAGGAATCGGTCATTCGTCGAGCGCGATCGAATGTACGCCCGGGCGGTGGTGCGGGGCAACCTTCCAAGCGGGATAACCGGCTGATTTCCCTGAGGTCGGGAGGGGCGAGCCCTGGGGCGGTGTGTTGTCGCACGGCGTCCGAGAGCGGGGCAGACGTGGTAACCACGCTCGTCGATGATCGAGCACCGTCTCGCGAAGGCAGCGGCTGTGTCCGCGTTCTTCCTGCTGATCATCGGCGGGTTGGTCAATGCGACCGGGTCGAGCCTCGCTTGTAATGACTCGATCATCACGTGCAACAACCACGAGATCTGGGTCGATCTGGTCGGCGGTGTGCTGTACGAGCACGGCCATCGGCTGTTCGCGATGTACGTCGGTCTGTTCCAAGTCGCGCTGACGATCGCGATCTTCGTGCGCCGGCGCGACCTGCGG
>CAZDGY010000672.1:0-4147 GCA_964504685.1 uncultured Kofleriaceae bacterium
CCAAGGCAAGGCGCTCGAAGCCAAGGGACTCGATGGCGGCCCCGATTTCCGGCGGGCGATCGAGCTCAAGCCCGACTACGCGCCGGCGAAGACCGCCGCGCGTGAAGAAGCCGGCCCCCGCCCCGCCTGGATGCTGTACGTCGCGGGCGGCGCCGCCGGTCTCGCTCTCGTGTTGTTCGCTGCGGGCATGGTAAGACGCCGGGCGTGACCGGGCGACTGATCGTCTTGGAAGGCCTCGATGGCGCAGGAACGACGACGCAGGCAAAGCGACTCGTCGCTCACCTCGAAGCGCGCGGCCAGCGTCCGCACCTCACACGCGAACCGAGCGACGGCCCGATCGGCAAGCTGATCCGCGAAATGCTCGTCGGTGGTCACGCGATCCCCGGCCAGGCTATTTCGCAAAATACGTTCGGCCTGATGTTCGCCGCCGATCGCTTCGATCACATGCAGCGCGAAGTCGAGCCGCAGATCGCCGCCGGCGCGACCGTCGTATCCGACCGCTGGTACCACTCCTCGCTCGCCTACCAAGGGACCGGCGCCGACCGCGACTGGATCGCGCAGCTCAACGCGCGAGCCCGCCGCCCCGACGTGACGATTTTTCTCAAAGTCAGGCCCGAGGTCGCCGCGCACCGCCGTGCCGCCGCCGGCCGGATCGAGGAGCTGTTCGAAGACCTCGCGATGCAGCAAGACGTCGACGCCGGCTATCGCGCGACGATCGCCGCGCTCGGCGCGCTCGGCGAGCGGATCGAGACTATCGACGGCGAAGCGAGCGAGGACGCCGTGTTCGCCGCGATCGTGAAGATCGTCGCGACCGTCTAGTCTCTCCGGGCCCGGAGTACGCGCGAGCTTCGCGTGGCTGCCTTGTGAGCGCGCTACGGATCCGCTCGTACAACGGCGCAGGCCGCGGTGGTTCCGGCGTCTTCGCGAAGCGACGCGCGAGTAGGTTTCACAACGATCCTAGCGTCTCGTCGCGCGCCTGCGCTCGTTCCCCGTGGCTGTCCCTCGCGGCGCGCAGCGCTCAGCGACGAGATCGCGAGCGCTCGCGTTCGAGTGCGCGGTGGATGAAGACCACAGTCCGCCTCGCCGCTGAATAACCGCTGAGAACGTTCTAGCGTCCCGTTCGTTTGCGATCTCGGCAACGCACGGCGCGGCCAGCGAGGGCGTCCCCTTCAAGCCGCGAGTGGGGCGCCGGGCCCAGTGCAAAGATGGCGAGACGGGGCCCGGCCCGGTGAGCTTCAGTTGACGCGCGAGCCATCGAACGTCGCGCTCGCGAGCGGCGCCGGGGCGTCGGCGTACGTCGCGGTGCCGAGCCACTCGCCGTTATTGATCTGGTCCATCGCGCCGTCGCCGTCGGTGTCGAGACCGGTCGCTCGACCCGACGTCACGATCATGAACGGCGTCGCATCGATCGCGTCGAGCTTGCCATCGAGCTCGGCAGCAGCCGCGACCATCCCGGCGCGGCACGCGTCCTCGTAGAGGCCCGGCGAACCGACCGCGAGCGTCGACGAAACGACTTGGCCGACCATCTCGCAGTCGACCAGCGTCGCGAGCGCGTCAGCCAAGCTCGTCGCGTTTGGAGCTGTCGCCGGGGCAACCGCGAGATCGAGACCGAGCCGCAGGATGTGACCATAGGGCAGCTCGATCGCGTGCTCGGCGAACGCGACGTTGCCTTCACCATCGAGCGTCACGCGTGTCGCGGCACCGAGCACACCGAGCTCGTGATCGGCGAGCGTGACGTCGACCGGCGCGCCCGTCCCCGCAAAGCGAATCGCGGTGATCGTCCGCTGCGCGGTTCCAGACGGATCGATCCACAACGACTCTAGCGTCGCGAGCTGGCGCGAGATCCGGGCAAGCCCATCGGCGAGCTGATGAAAGCCGGTGACCAGCGTCGGTGGCAGCTTCGTGTTGAGGTACGCCGCGACCAGCGGCACCGCTGCGGTCGCGATGGTCTTGACCGTGCCGTCGGGCAACGCGGCGATCATGTAGTCGAGCACGAATCGGCTCGGATCGTCGGGTCCGTCGGTGGCGGCGACGATCGCGTCGACGACGGTGCCTGCGCCTCCCGGCACGGCTTCGAGATCGAGTTGGCTGATCACCGCGAAGTTTCCGGCCGCGCTACGCGGAACCGTCGTGCGCGAATCGGGCGTGGACACGGTGGCACTGCTACAGCCGCCGACGATGGCGGCGACGGCGAGACTAACGACCAAACGAGATGACATCGGAGTTCTCCATCCAAAGGGCCAAAGGGTTCGAACCGTCGCCATGTGCAGCGGCCGTGCCGGCACGCGCTCCCTCCGGTTCTCCGACGACGATCGCGGGATTACCTGCGCGAACGTGTCCGGGGCTGTCCGAGATCCGGCCATCCACCGGCCAACGACCGGACGCTCCGGACGCAAAGTTGCGCGCCGGCCCGCCGGGCCGTAACCCTTGAGCATGCGCGCCGCCGTCCTGTGTTCGCTTGCTCTCGTCGCGTGTGGCCCCAGCGCCGATCCGAAGCCGCCGGGATTCGATCGCGACCTCGAAACGAGCTCGACCACCGAAGCGGTCGCGTCGCGGCCGGCGCCACCGCCCGCCGCAGGCCGTGTTCGCACCGGCACGATCGAGCGCGGCAAGCTCGTCGCGGTGCTCGACGGCGGTCCCGGCGCATTCCTCCGCCAACTCGAGGTCATGCCGAGGATGGACGGCGATCGCTTTATCGGTTGGGAGCTCGTCCAACTGCTCGACATGTCCGGACCGCTGACCGCGCTCGACGTGGCGCCTGGCGACGTGTTGCTCGCGGTCAACGGCCAGCCACTGTCGCGGCCCGATCAGCTGCAAGCCGTGTGGGATTCGCTGCGCACCGCAAACCAACTCGATGCCGAGCTAGCGCGTGGCAAGGCTACGCTTCACCTGGCATTCGAGATCGAACCGAAGCTGGTCGCGCCGTAGTTGTCGTCACCTCCGCTCGACCGGCGGCGCATCGTGATTCACAATGCGCCATGGTTCGCGTTTGGGTGCTCGGTGCGCTGATCGTAGCGGCCGGCTGCAAGAAGAAGCCGGAAGAGGCGCCGAAAGATGCGGCTGCCGCGGTCAAGCCGAAGCACAAGCACGTCCATCACGAGGACGACGAGACGCCGATCGAGGTGGGCGATGGCTCCGGCCCGGGCTCGGGCTCGGGATCGGGTTCGGACGACCCAGACGGCAGCGGAAGTGGCAGCGGCTCGGGCAGCGCTCCGAGCACGATGGGCGCCCACCGCGATCCGAACGGCGCCATCCACGGACCGGGCGGGCCGATCTTCGAGGGTCGCGGCAAGGTGTGCGACGCGGCGGCCAACCACTGTCAGCGCGACGGATGGTTCACCGCCGAGGACTACGCGCCCGGTAAGTTCTACCGAGCGACCCCGTCATTTCAGCTCGACGGCAAATGGTACAACTACGTCGGCGAGGAGGTCGAAGGCCGAGGCTATCGCACCGAGGTCGCGAAACCGTCGACGCTCAAGGTCGGCAAGCCGGTCGTCGTATTCACCCGCGACAACGAGCAGAACGACAAGTTCACCGACGTCGAGATGGACGCTCTGACGTCGTCGCGATGGAAGATGGTCGTGGTCGACCGGATCACCGGGGGCGTGTTCACCGTGCGCGGCTGGGAAGACACGTTTCCGATCGAGACCGCGCGCGTCGTCGTCGAGCAAAAGTAGCTCAGGTCGAGCCGATCGCAGATCTCGCGCTCGGCCAACGCAGCCTCTGCTACATCGGCGCTGGTGGCAGCCGATGGTGCGCCGGGGAGAACGTGTCCGCGGATCTCGGGCTCGGTGATACCGATCCGCACTACCTACCGGCGCGCAACGTGGGCGAGGCGTCGGCAACGTCGAGGGCACGAACAACTGCGATCCGTCCGGGATGATCTGGTCGGAGCTCGCCGGCGGCGATACTCATTTCTGCGCGATCGCCGCGAATGGATCGATGTGGTGCGCCGGCTCCGGCGACCTCGGTCAGGGCGTCGAACCGGACGACACGATGCGACCACCGACCCAAGTCGGCACCGACACCGACTGGGTCGGAGTCTCGGTCGGCGCGCCGTTGAGCTGGCTTGAAGAGCGACGGCACGATCTATTGCTGGGGATACTACGGCTACACCGCCGAATCGGCCGGACGCTGGCAGTGCTAC
>CAZDGY010000673.1:0-4147 GCA_964504685.1 uncultured Kofleriaceae bacterium
GACAACGAGATCGTCGACTTCCACTTCGAAGCCACGACTGATCTATAGCCGCTAGCTCTGAACGCCGGTACGGGGTTTCTCGACGACTGCCAGACCTAGCGAAATTGAGATTTCGCGGGATGTGTCCGGCGACGTCCGAGATGTCCAGCAGCGCCGGACATTCCGGACGGACCCGATCGAGGTTTCGCGGGGATGCGTTGGCGACGTACGTGCACTCGCCAGCGACGTGGTTCTGCCGCGCCCAGTCCTTCCGGGATCTACCCTGTTGGTGACCCGCCGTTGCACGCAGCGACAGTTCCTGCTGCGACCGGATCCGGAGACCAACAATGCGGTGATCTACTGCCTCGCGGTGGCCGCTCAACGGTACGCCATCGACGTGATCGACTTCATCCAGATGTCGAATCACTTGCACGACGTCATCTACGACCTCTATGGCAACGCTCCGGCGTTCTACGAGCACTTCCACAAGCTCCTCGCCAGGTGCATGAATGCGCTGCGCGGACGTTGGGAGAACTTCTTCTCGAGCGAGCAGGTGTGCGTGGTCCGCCTCGAGAATCCGAGCGACGTCGTCGACAAGCTCGTCTACGTGGCCACCAACCCGGTCAAAGATGGCCTGGTCGCACGCCTCCGCGAATGGCCTGGCGCGAGCGGGTTTCGCGCGCTCGTGACCGGACGGGCTCTACGCGCCACGCGGCCCGCGCACTTCTTCGCCGACGACGGCGTGATGCCCGACGAAGTGACGCTTCAACTACGGGTTCCGCCCGAGGTCGGCGACCACGACACTATCGTCGCCGAGCTTCGCACGCGCGTGGCCGCGGTCGAGGAGGCGGAGGGGGCGCGGCGTGCCCGCGAAGGCACGCGCGTGCTCGGTCGTTACGCCGTCTCGCGTCAGCCGTGGCGCGACTCGCCAACGAGCCACGAGCCGCGCCGTGGCTTGCGTCCGACCATCGCGGCGCGAAACCTGTGGGCCCGCCTCGAAGCGATCCAGCGCAAGCGCGACTTCACGGTCGCGTATCGGCGCGCGCGCCAAGCGCTCCTCGCCGGTCTTCCGATCCCATTCCCGCGCGGAACCTACTGGCTCCGCCGCTTTGCGAACGTCGCCGTCGCGACGTTCGAAGAAAACAACTGACATCGGCTGAGGTCTGCGGGCGTCCGCGCGACGCCCGCCGTCGCGGCGTGGCTGCAGTTCATGCCGCGCACAGCTTTTGTCACGGGCGTCGGCGCTACTTCGCCCAGCCTGCGCAGCTGCCGCGTCAGCAACGTCGTTCTGGAGATCCGCGAGCTTGTCGTAGGTCCAGTTTGATTCGGCGTAGCTGATCGGCTCGCCGGTTAGGCTCGTGTGGCGCTTCGTGACGAGCCCGGCGACGTTGCGGTCGTCCGCGACCCGGTCAGGCTCCTCCTCGATGGTACAACAGAATAAGGCGAGACCGATGGAACAACACCCCGACAACGCGATGAGCGTTCAACGCTTTCGTTCTGCCTGCCAAGAAGTCAAGAACGTGCTCGACCGAATCACGCCTGTCGAACCCGAAGTTGATCGTCCGGTAGGTGAGATCTTTGAAAAGAGGGCGGCCCAGCTCCCGTATCTCAGAGAGGCGGAAGAACTCCTTACCCGTGCTCTCGTCGAGTTCCCTCTTCATCCTTATCTCTTGGACTGGAGGGCTGAGGTCCGAATGGCGATGGTCGATCGAGACACGACGCAGCTAGCGACCGATGGCGCGAAAGCGGATCTCGCTCAGGCCTTGCAGGTAGCACCGGACTACTTGCTTCTCCGTGTCCGGCTTGCCGAACTAGCAGCCGCGAACGCAGATGAGCAAGAGGCGGCGACTCTTTTCGCAGACGCCACGGGAAGGCTTGAAGTCTTGGCGTGTCGTTGCGTAGCGGGCTACGCAAGTGCACTCGCAGGATCCCGCAACGAAGCGCAGGCGCGCACGCTACTCGCGCGTTGGCAGCTCGCCTTCCCGGACAACGACGCACTGAGAGACGTCTCGAGCGAACTCGGATCGGGCGCCAAGCCGTCGTAGGGGGGAGACACGGTTCTCACTCATCCATGCGAGCCGTCGCGAACGCTGGCGCTCCGGCGAGAACAATCGACGCTCGCGCGCGAACCTGCCGTCGGACTTGTCCAAGGTGATCGACAGGACAGGCCGCACGCGACACGATCGCGCTCATGTCGCCGACGAGGCGCCGGCTCACACTAGCTCGTGACTCAACGAGCAGCCGCTGGCCGGGATTTCAAAACTTGCTGGGCTCGCAATCCATGCCGCATCCGAACGGCGTGACATGGTGCTCATCGGAGGCTGGAGCTGGGGCCCCGCTGAGGTCGCCGCCCTTTCCGAGGATCCTCGGCGATTGTTTGGCCATCTTGATTACTCGCTCGATCGCCTTTCGCGCGGCCGCGGACAAATTGGGATCCTTGAGCATCTCCCCTAGTTCCGAGATCGACTTCCCTAGCAGCTCGGCCATCGACAATCCCGTCCCAGGAGGAAGCCCACGACGGGACAGCGTCGATACTCCCTTCCCCTTTAGCAGATCGCGTATCGGTTTGAGAAAATCATCGTCTTCCGGCCCGTCGGGACCGCTCGGTGTGGCCGTTTGTGGCGGCGTGCCCTGTCCCCCACCGGGAGGCCGATCGACTTTGGATGCTTGCATCGGGGCCTGCTCTTGCACGACCGATGAGAAACGCGCCTCGACATCGCTTGAGAGCCCGGTCATGTTTTCAGCGGGGTCGGTAAGGACCCCGTGACGGTCGATCCCGGTGGCGGCTTGATCGCCGCCTTCGAACGCAATCGAACCCAATGCAATGCCGAGTAGAGGGTCTACGAGAAAACCCAGCGTGATCTTCGCTACCCAAGGCAGAACCTGGCTATTTCGGCCGTCAGGATCGCGATATCGTAAGGGGTTGTTCATGTCCGACATGTACAGAGAAGCTCTTCGTGGCATCACCGAGGCGGCGTCTGGTGCGAAGCGATACAGCGGATCGCCCTGTGTCCAGCTCATCGACGTCTTGTCGTAGTACCGGGCGCCGTAGTAGCCGAGGTCGCTGACCTCGTCGAAGAACTTGTCGTTGAGCCGCCGCCTGTGCGCAGGAACGCCCTCGCCACCACTCGAGTCGGTGGTCTCGATGATCTCGCCGAACGGCGCGGTGTCGAAGCTCGCGTTGATCGTGCCGCTCTGATCAACGGCGGCGAGCGTGCTGCTCGCGAGGCCGTGGAACTCGAATTCGAGGTTCGTCGTCGTGTTGCCGGTGCGGTCGACGCGTGCGACCGGAGTGCCCATCGTGACGTAGGAGTAGACGTGTTCGAGGGCGCCGGTGCCGTCGTAGTGAGCTTCGGTGTCGCCGATCCACCAGATCAGCTCGGTCTTGTTGCCGCCGCTGTCGCGCTTGACGGTCGCGATGCGCTTGCCGTAGGCGTCGTACCAGTACTCTTCGCTGCCGAGGGTCGAGCCGTTGTTCTTGTGGGTCGCGCGACGGAGCTGGTCTTTCCCATCGTAGACGAAGTCGAGCTCGTCGCCGTTGCACGGCGAGGCGACGGTGCCGTAGCAGCGCGAGATCTGGTTGCCGGCGGCGTCGTACGCGTAACTCGCGAACGGCAAGCCGTTGTTCGAGCCGGAGGTATTGACGAGCGCGGTGACCTCTTCCGGATCGGTGCCGGCGTAGGTGTAGCTCACGTCGCGCGGCTTGACGTCGCTGCCGGTCGGCAGCGAGCTCGTCTCGGTCGCGTGCGAGAACCGGCCCGCGGTGCCGAACGTGTACGTCGCCGAGAAGTAGCCAGTCGTCGTGTTCTCGGTCGCGGTCGTGAGCTGATGGCGCCAGTCGTAGCCGTACGAGAACTGCTTGTGGTTCGAGCCGAGGTAGTGATCGAGCGTCTTCGGATCGTCGTTGCCGAAGTACGCGAGGTCTTGCTCGGCGACGTGGCCAGCGCTCGTTTGCACGACTTGGCTGCCGACGCGGCCGAGCTTGTCGTAGGTCCAGTTCGATTCGACGTAGCTGATCGGCTCGCCGGTCAGCGTCGTGTGGCGCTTGGTGACGAGGCCAGCGACGTTGCGAGTCTGTGTGCCGATAGTCAGGCTCGGAACTCCTGTCCGCAGGAGGCGAGCCCATTGAACGTCGCCACGCTGATCGCGGATGAAGTCCACGTCGGTG
>CAZDGY010000674.1:0-4131 GCA_964504685.1 uncultured Kofleriaceae bacterium
TCGCGGTCGATGTCGTCCGCGAGCTCGGAGTCGACGTGCGCCAACAGGCCGCGCGCGATGCCGGCGAATCGCCAGATCAACTGCTCGCGATCGCCGAGCAGCCGCGCCAACGCCGCGCGCACACCCGAGCGCGCGAGCACCGCGACGCCGCCGCGATCGCCACCGAGCTGACGCCGCACCGCCTCGCGCGCACCGTGCGCCAAGATCCGTGCGGCGAGCCGCCGACCTGGCAACGAACCGGTCGCCGGGACTTCGACCCAACTGTGCGCGAGCGACGGCTGAGCGAGTAAGCCAATCGCGAGCTCGCCGATCGCGCCAGGCGCGGTGAGCGGTGCGGACAGCACGACCTCGGCGCGCGCGCGCAGCGCCGGATCGCTCGCGAGTAACTTCGGCGACGACCGAGCGAGCGCGACGAGCAGGCGCACGAACGTGTCGCGATCCGCGGTGCGCAGACGTTGCAGCACCCGGCGGCCGAGCTCGCGCCGCTCCGGTCCGGCGGGCAGCGCTTGCGCTAGCTCGAACAACGCGACCGCCGCGGCCGCGGGCGATAGCCACTCGAGCTCTGCGAGCACGCTGTCACCGAGCGCGGTGCGAACCGCGACGAGCAGCTCGTCCGCCGTGATGCCTTCGAGCGGAGCTGGCTCGCGCTCTGCGATCTGCGCGAGCATCGCGAGCCCTGCGCGCGCGACCTTGCGGCGCTCGTCGACATCGGCGAGCGCGTGCAATCCTGCGAATGCCGCCAGATAGTTGCGGCCGGTCCCCATCGGCGAATTTTATCGGGTTAGCCGCCCGAGGGCTGGTTTTCCGCGGGCCGGACCGGCGTCAAGTCGGCGACGGTCAGCGTCTCCTTATAGAAGACCGTGCCATCAGCGCCGACGCCCGCGACCGAAATGGCATCGGGCCCGATATCGAGCACCGCGAAGTTGTACTGAACGTTGCGATACAGCACGCCCGCGGCTGGGGGCGCGGGTGTTCCGAGGCCGCGCGCGAGTGGGCCGGCTTGGAACTCGCGAATGCCGTACTGATGGCGGTGCGCCGCGAAGAAGTGCTGGTCGCCGGATAGAAACAGCACGCCGGGCACGCGGGCGGTAGCGAGCGCATCGAAGATCACCTGGCGCTCGGTCGTGAAGCTCGACCACGCGTCGTTGTCGGTCGTGAAGTCGAGCGGGATCGTCGTGAACACCAGCTTGAACGTCGCGGTGCTCTGCGCGATCGCAGCGAGGAACCACTGCAGCTGGGTCGCACCGAGCATCGTCTTGTTCGCGTCGTCGGGCGCGGCGTCGGCACTGCGGAACCGCCGGGTGTCGAGCAAGAACGCTTCGACGTGCGCCCCCCATCGCCACGAGCGATAGCGAATGCCGGGCGGCGCGTCGCGCAGCGGGAAGAACTCGTCCCATACCTGCACCGCTGCCGCGTAGCGATCGGCTTCGGTCGCGACGAACTGCGCATCCCAGTTGTTGCGGAACTCGTGGTCGTCGTAGATCGAGCGCAAGCCGTGGAGCTTGAGCCACGCGTGCACTTTCGGCGCAGCGCGCAGCTCGACGTGGCGCTCGCGATACGTCGCCACGTCCATCGCCGGCGGGCCGTTGTCGGTGTACGGGAAATCGCCGATCGTCACGAACAACTCGGGCTCGTAGTCGGCGACGTGCTCGAGCAGCGCACTGTCGAACTCCGATGACGGATCGAGGTCGGCGGAGAACGCGATCCGCACCGGCCGAGTCTCGGCGTCGGGCGGCGCGGTGCGCACCGCGAACGGACCGGAGCGCGCACCGTCGTCGAACACGACCGTGATGCTGTAGCTCGTATCGGGCTCGAGCCCGGTGACGTCGACCGCGCCATGACCGCCGTCGTCGGACAGCGCGATCGCGACCGAGGTGACGTGCTCGCCACCAGCCGTTACCTGCGCGGTTGCGGCGCGCGCGGACGCGGCCCACGCAGCGACGATGATCGCGTCGGTCGTCGGCTCGAACATCGCGGCGGTGTGCGCATCGTCGTTCGCTTCCGGTAGGTCGTTGTCGCCGCAGCCCGCGCTGTGCAAGACCAGGCCTGCAGCGCCGGCGCCAACGAGCCGCAGGACGTCGCGTCGAGACGGTGCAGGCGTACGAGTCACCGCATGAAAGGATAGGCGATCGACCGTCGCGGCGGTATGACTTCGCGATGGAGCGACTCCAGCTAGCGGGGCTCAATGCCCGAGTGGTCGGGCCTGCCGACGCGAAGATCACCGCCGTCTTGCTGCACGGCTTCGGCGCGTCCGGTGACGATCTCGTACCGCTGTCGCAATACCTCGATGCCCCGGCGCGTTACGTGTTTCCCGAAGCGCCGATCGCGCTCGGCGGTCCGTACGGTGGCGGCCGCGCCTGGTTTCGGCTCGATCTCGACAAGATGGAGCGCGAGCTGCGCAGCGGCACGCAACGCGACCGGCGGGCCGAAGTCCCCGACGGCTTGCACGAGGTCCGCGCCCAAGTCGCCCAGTTCATGACCGAGCTGCAAGCCAAGCTCGCGATCCCGAATCCCGCGCTCGTGCTCGGCGGGTTCTCGCAAGGCGCGATGATCGCGCTCGATGCCGCGCTGCATCGCGACGTCGCACCGGCCGGGCTCGTGCTGATGTCCGGCACACTGCTCGCCGAGGCCGAATGGCAGCCGCTGTTCGCAAAGCTCGCCGGCGTGCCGATCGAGCTATCGCACGGCAAGCGCGATCCGTTGCTGCCGTTCGCGGTCTCCGAGCTGCTGCGCGATCGACTGACCGCCGCGGGTGCGGTCGTCGACTGGCAGACGTTCGACGGCGGTCACGAGATTCCGCCGCCGGTGCTCGACGCTGTCGCCGAGCTGCTGACGAAGCTAGCGGCCCGCTAGTTGTTCGGAATCAGCATGCTGCACAGCTGCGCGCCCGCATCCGGGCAGCAGATGTCGACGCCGGCGAACTGGTCCGTGTGAATGCACACGTGCGCGCCCTTGGACGGGTAGTAGTACGCCCAGAAGAAGCACATCTCGTCGTTCGCCGATTCCCCAAACTGCACGGTGCTCGTCTCTGAGTTGAACCACGTGCAGGTGAAGTCGAAGCCCGAGCCGGTCGGCACGGTGAACTCCGGGTTGAATGTCGTGGTCACCGGCTCGCTCCACAAGAACGGGTCCGGGGTGTAGATCGGCGTCATCGTGCCGGTCGCGCTCGGCGCCGTGTTGATCTGGACGTCCGTGCCGAGGTGGTGCTCGTGGCCGGTGATCGCGAAGAACTTCGCGGTGCTGAGATCGAGGCTCGCGCGGCTCGGCGTGAAGAACTCGTGCAGCGTCGTCATCACGTTCGGCGGCAGCGAGATGTCCGGCGAGCCGATGAACAAGATCGCCGCCTCGTTGTTGATCGTGGCCGGGTCGGCCGCGTAGAAGTCCGCAGTCGCCATCAGCGAGATCGGCGAGTCGGTCGCATTGATGTAGTGCAGCTCGATCCGAATCATCTGGTTCGGGTTGAGCGTGTACGCGACGCCGTCGGGCAGCGTCAGCTCGTCATCCGACTTCTGCGTGATCATCAGCGGGGCGACCATGCCGCTCGTGTTGAGCGCGCCGGTGAATGGCTGGCAGTCTTGCGGCGTCGGCTGCTCGACCGTGTCCATGTCGTCCTTGTAGATGATCATGTGGTGCGAGCCGGTGCCGAGGACGTTGTGCAGCTGGTGCACTTTGATCTCGGCGGCATTCGAGAGCTTGAGGATCACGCACTGGGTATCCTCGGTGTCGGCGGGCACCGTGATCGGTCCCCACTGCAGCGAGTAGTCGGTGCCTTGCAGCGGAGGCACGTCGGCTGTGCCACCGTCGGGCTGACCTTGCCCACCACCGCCGCCGCCGCCGATGTTCTTGCCGCAAGCGGCGAGACCGAGGAACGAAATCGCGAGAGCGAGACGGCGCATGCGAACCCCCTTAAGCCGGCGCAGTATTGCCCGACGGGTTCGCGCTTGGATAGGCCCTTGTTGACCCCCGTTTAATGTAGCGAATTCACGGGGAAATCCTCGTAATCTTGTAGCCTTTCGCGGCCAACAGGTCGAGCACGCTGCGTTTTCCGAGGAGGTGCATCGCGCCTACCGCGACGAAGCCACCGCCATCGGCGTGGAGCTGCTCGAGCTCCGGGATCCACGACGCGTTGCG
>CAZDGY010000675.1:0-4129 GCA_964504685.1 uncultured Kofleriaceae bacterium
GACGAAGGGCTCGCCCCAGCGCCTGCTCCACGCCGAGGCGCTCGCCGCGCGCGCGCGCGGGATGGTCGCGCTCGACGTCGTCACCGGCGCCGTCGAGTACCCGCTGCCGCCGCTGCCGACCTCGAAGCAACCCGCGCTCGCGGTGAGGATCTGGGGCCACTCGACGACCGCATCGGTCGGCCGCACGTATTCGCACGTGGCTCGCCGCGCTCGCCGCGCTCGCGAGACGCCTTCGGTCGCCGCTGCGCAAGCGCGTGCCGCGTGGACGCGGATTCGCCATGCCGCGGCGAGCGTCGCGCAATTCGAACGCTACCACCTCTATCGTGGCCAGCTGTGGACGCGAGGGATCCTGCCGCCGGCTGGCCTGGAGCTACAGGCGTTCACCGACGCCGACTACGACAAGCTCGACGAAGCCGGTCGCGCTGATCTGGTCGAGCAGCTCGCACTCGACGAGCTGACCGCGCGCAAGCTGTGGCGGCGCGGCGATCACGCAGTGCTCGCTCGGCTCGGCATTCGCCCGGCTGGCATCGCATGGACGGCGCGCGGCCCGGTCGAAGCGCCCGAGCTCGGTCGGATCTTGCAGCTCGCGAAGTACGATGCGTACATCCACAGCGTGTTCGTCGCGCCTGCAGCGCGCGGTCGCGCGGTGGCGCCGGTCATGCTCGAGCACGTCGCGAAGGCGTTGCGCGAAACCGATGCGTATCGCTCTTGGGCGTTGATCGCGGCCGACAACCAAGCGTCGCTGCGCGCGTTCCAGAAAGCGTCGTTCACGCCGGTGTGCGACGTCATCCACGCGAAGATGGCGACGGTCGATCGCGTGGTGTGCCGGCCGCCGGATCCAGAAGCGCTCGAGCTGCTCGGGCTCGAACCGCGCAGCTAGTAGCCCCTGCTCGCGCTGCGTTTCAGCAGGATGTTGCAGATTCCTGACTTCTTCTGGACGGTCGAATATGACGGCGCGACTGTCCCGCGAGAATCCGTCGGCTATCAGCTCACCGGCGGTGCGAATTGCCAGGTGTTTGCATATGCCATCCTTCAACACTTCGGGATCGCGATGCCACCGTTGCGCTCGAGCGAGCTCTGGTCGGACACGAGATTTACCCGACGAGTCAGTGATTACCGTCCGCTCGATCTCTTGCTGTTCAACCGCACGGAAGCTGCTTGGGAGACTTCGCGATGCGGGAAGAATATGCGTACTTGCTCGGTGGAAAACGAGTGCTCGCGTCCGAGTCGAACATGTGACCGGCGGTCTAGGCGATCGCGAAACCGCGGTCGATCCCGGTCGGCTCGAGCTCTTCGACCGCAACGTGGGTGACCCGCGCTGCGGGTGGGCCACGCTCGCACCACGTGAGGAGTGCGGCGACTGCTGCGGCGGGCGCTTCCGCCTCGAGCTCGACGCGTCCGTCCGCTAAATTGCGCACCCAGCCGACGACGCCGAGGTGGCGGGCCTCGGCGGCGGTCGACGCACGGTACGCCACGCCTTGCACGCGCCCCGTGACGATGGCGCGCACCCGGCGAAGCATGAGACGAGTCTCGGAGATATCGCTCGGCGCTGCTAGAGGTTCGAGCCGTCGACCTGATAGCTTCGAACGGATGGCCCGCGTGCTCAGGCTCCCCGACCACGGTCGGCTGCTCGTGTGCACGGATCTACAGGGCTGCATGCGCGATTACTTGCGCTTCGTCGAAGTGTTCGAGCAAGCGCTGCACACGCACCATGGCGACGCGCACGTGCTGTTCACCGGCGACCTGATCCACGGCCCGCACATCGATCCCGATGACTGGCCGGACTTCCTCGGCGAGTACTATCGCGACCAATCCGGCGAGGTCATGATCGCGTACGCGGGGTTGGCAGCGCAGTATCCGGGGCGGGTTCACGCGTTGCTCGGTAATCACGAGCACGGCCACATCGGCGGACCGCACACCGCGAAGTTCGCGGCCGACGAGGTCGCGCTGCTCGAGCACATCCTCGGGTCGGCGGGCACGGCGCGGATGCGCGGCATCATTCACACGTTCGCGCTCGCGGCGGTGTCGAAGTGCGGCGCGGTGTTCACGCATGGCGCGCCAGCGGCGGTGGTGGACTCGATCGCGGATCTCGAAGCAGCCGACTTGAGCGGCGCGCACTACGCGAGCCCACTCGACGTGCTCGACACACCGATCGTCGGCAAGGTGTTATGGGCGCGGTCCGCGACCGAAACCGAGGCGCGGCGGTTCTTGCGTGCGATGAACGGCACGATGAGCATCTACGGCCACGACGTGATCCCGGAAGGGTTCGAGATGGTCGGCGACGAACAGATCGTGGTGTCGACCAGCTTCGGCGTGTTCGACTCCAACAAGGTCTACGTGTCGCTCGACCTAGCCGCGAAGTATCGCAACGTGCACGACCTGCGAATCGGCCACGAGATCCTGCCGCTGTACCCGGACAAAGCGCCGGCTCGGCTCGGCGGTCGCGCGCGCGCCTCCAGTTGACAAAGTGAACACCGTCCCCAGCTAAGATCGTGAGATCGTTTGTGATGGCTGGACGAAGCGCTTGACGAGTCGAACACCGTCCCCGTTTGGAGGGCTTGCATTCGCGCCGTTCCGTCCCTATACATGCGGGCCCTATGAAGGACACCGCTGGACATCCGCATTACCGCCCCGCTCACATCACGTGTGCATGCGGCGCGGTCCACGACACGTTCTCCACCAGAGGCGACTTCGGTATCGACATCTGCTCGAACTGCCATCCGTTTTTCACCGGTAAGCAGAAGCTGATGGATACGGCTGGTCGGATCGACCGGTTCAACAAGAAGTACGCGAAGACGCCCGGCAAGGCGTAAGCCGGCTGCTGGGTTTGGTAGCGTCGGCTTAGCCAGCCGGGCCGCGACGCTGTCATGTTCGATACTCCGAACTTCAAAGAGAAGATGGCGACGCTCTCGCGGCGCCACGAAGAGCTCGGCGCTCTACTCGGCACGGCCGAGGTCATCAACAAGCGCGCCGAGTTCATGAAGCTCTCGCGCGAGCACGCCGAGCTCGATCCGCTCGTCCACGCGTGGCAGGCGTACTCGAAGCTCGTGGCCGATCTCGCCGCGGCCAAGCAGATGGTCGACGCCGAGTCCGACGCCGAGCTGCGCGAGATGGCGCGCGACGAAGCTCGTCAGCTCGAAGAGGCGCGGCTCGCCGCCGAGCAGGAGATGAAGATCCTGCTGCTGCCGAAGGATCCGGCGGACGGCAAGAACGCGATGGTCGAGATTCGCGCCGGCACCGGCGGCGACGAAGCCGCCCTATTTGCCGGCGATCTCTATCGCATGTACACGCGGTTTGCGGAGCGTCAGGGTTGGAAGCTCGAGGTCATGTCGATGTCGGAAGGCACGTCGGGCGGGATGAAGGAGATCATCGTCCTGGTCGACGGCAAAGACGTGTTCAGCAAGATGAAGTTCGAGTCGGGCGTGCATCGCGTGCAACGCGTCCCGGCGACCGAGGCGCAAGGGCGCATCCACACGTCGGCGGCGACGGTCGCGGTATTGCCGGAGGCCGAGGAGGTCGACGTCAAGATCGACGAGAAGGACCTCAAGATCGATACCTATCGGTCCAGCGGCGCCGGCGGTCAGCACGTCAACACGACCGATTCGGCGGTGCGGATCACCCACCTACCGACGATGACGATCGTCGCATGCCAGGACGAGCGCTCGCAGATCAAGAACCGCGCAAAGGCGATGAAGATCCTCCGCTCGCGCATCCTCGAGCACGAGCGCGAGAAGCAGATGGCGGCGGAGGCGGCGTCGCGCAAGTCGCAGGTCGGCTCGGGCGATCGCTCCGAGAAGATCCGGACCTACAACTTCCCGCAGAATCGCGTGACCGACCACCGCATCGGCCTGACGAAGCACAACCTGCCCGCGATCATGGATGGCCAGCTCGACGACATCGTCGAAGCGCTGCGCGCGCACGACCAAGCCGAAGCGCTCAAGGCGCAAGCAGGCCTCTAGCCTCACCGGGCCCCGCCTCGCCGGGCCCCGCCTCGCCGGGCCCCGCCTCGCGAGCTTGCAGTGGGCCCGGCGCTCACCTCGCCTTCGCGATCGCGGAGACGCGCGGCTGGGCTACCGCTCGGGGTTCCCCTTAAACACCGCTCCGGCGGCCTACGACCTCCGCGAAGGCG
>CAZDGY010000676.1:0-4126 GCA_964504685.1 uncultured Kofleriaceae bacterium
GAGTCCGAAGTCGACGTGTGGTTCAAGATCGACGAGAAGGCCAAGGTCAAGATCCGCGACGTCGAGTTCATCGGCAACAACAGCATCACGTCCGACGAGCTGCGCGGTGCGATCTCGACTCGCCGCGCCGATGCGCTGTCGTTCCTCAACGACTCCGGCACGTACAGCGACGAAGCGTTCAAACGCGACCTGCTCGTCGTGTCCGCGCACTACTGGGACAAAGGCTACGCGAACGTCAAGGTCGGTGAGCCGCAACTCCGGCTGTCGCGCGACAAGCAGTTCATGTACCTGTCGATTCCGATCGACGAGGGTCCGGTGTTCACGTTCAGCGCGGTGAACTTCAAGGGCGACCTGATCGGGAGCGCTGAGAAGAACCTCAGCAAGATCCGGCTGCGCCCAGGCTCGCCGTTCTCGCGCACCGGCATCGCCGAGTCGCGCGACGCGTTGTCGTCGTACTACCAAGATCAAGGCTATGCGTACGCGAACGTCCAGCCGTTGACGAAGGTCGATCTCGAGCATCGCAAGATCGCGCTGACGTTCGAGGTCGCGCGTGGCAAGCGCGCCTACTTCGAGCGGATCAACATCCGCGGCAACTCGAAGACGCGCGATCGCGTGATTCGCCGCGAGATGAAGATCTCCGAGGGCGAGCTGTTCAACAACACGAACCTCGAGATCTCCAAGCGGCGGATCATGGCGCTCGGGTTCTTCGAGAACGTCGTCGTGTCGACCAAGCGCGGCAGCTCCGACGAGTTCGTCGAGGTCAACGTCGAGGTCAGCGAGCGGCCGACCGGTACGTTCCAGATCGGCGCCGGCTTCTCGTCGGTCGAGAACTTCATCGCGCAAGCGCAGATCTCGCAGAACAACTTGTTCGGCCGCGGCCAGACGCTCGCGTTGCAGGCCCAGCTGTCGAGCCTGCGCCAGCTGTTCTTGCTGCGCTTCGTCGAGCCGTACTTCCTCGACACGTTCTGGACGTTCGCGTTCGACCTCTACAACCAGAGCCGATACTTTGCGACGTCGGTCGCGGGCTCGACCGCGTTCTCGCGCAACGCGTACGGCGGCACGCTGACGTGGGGCTATCCGCTGTCGTACGAAGCGCGCGCGTTCCTCACGTACAAGCTCGAGAAGGTCAGCATCACGACCGGCACGCTCGGGATCGCGAACTTCGGTGCGACCAGCACCCCGGTCGCCGCGCAGCAGGTCGCGAACCTGTTCCGCGGCGGCGTGACCTCATCGGTCAAGGGCTCGCTGTCGTGGGATTCGCGTAACAACCGGCTGTTCCCGACCAACGGCTGGTACGACTCGATCTTCGCGGAGTACGCGAGCCAGTACACCGGGTCGCAGAACAAGTTCTTCCGCTGGGGCGGCTTCATCCGTCACTACAAGCCGCTGTGGGGGCCGTTCGTGCTCCACCTCAACGCCGAGCTCGGGTTCACGACCTCGACCGATCCACTGGGCGTTCCGATCAGCGAGCGCTACCTCGTAGGCGGCATCTACAACATCCGCGGCTATGCGCCGCTGTCGCTCGGCCCGCGCTTGCTCGTCAGCCAGCCCGGTGATGTCGGTCAGCCGCTCGGCAGCCTGCCACTCGGCGGCAACATGCAGATCATCTTCAACAGCGAGGTCGAGTTCCCGCTGTTCAAGAAGGTCGGCATCTCGGGCGTCGTGTTCTTCGACGCAGGCAACGCCTACAACCTCGAGAGCCGTTACTGCTCCGGCCTGCAGCGCGAGACTGCGACGATCTCGATCAAGTTCGATCCGTGCTTCCGCGGCCTCGACTCGCTGACGTCGGGCATCCGGCGCTCGGTCGGCTTCGGGTTCCGCTGGATCTCGCCGATCGGCCCGCTGCGGTTCGAATGGGGCATCCCGCTCGACCCGCAACCCGGTGAAGATCCTCTCGTCTTCGAGTTCACGATCGGCAATTTCTTCTAGTCTGGCTTGTGAACCCACGATGAAGAAACAGGTTTGATCGAACGTCGAAGTCGCTGTATGAGGTTGCCCATGAATCGGTACTCGGCATTAGCTTGTCTCGGTCTCGGCTTGATGGTGAGCCCGGTGCTCGGCGGTCTCGCCGGCAGCGCGGTCCCGGCGAGCCCGAAAATCGGCGTGATCGACTTCGACAGCACGCTGCGCGACACGCCTGCCGGCAAGCGCGCCAGCGATGCGTTCGAGAAGACGCGCAAGGGCAAGCAGGACGAGCTCGACAAACAGCAGGACCAGCTCAAGAAGGCCGACGCCGATCTGCAGAAGCAAGCAGCGGTGTTGAAGCCGGACGTGCTGCAGCAGAAGAAGGAAGAGCTGCAGAAGCAGTTCGTCGCGTTGCAGCAGACGTACATGAAGCTCGAGCGCGACCTCGCCGACGAGCGCGCGAAGCTGACCGAGGGCCTGTTGAAGACCGCGAGCCCGAAGATCGAGGCGCTCGCGAAGGCCGAAGGCGTCAGCGTGATTCTCGACCGCGCCGGCTTGCTGTACGCCGATGCCGCTCTCGACCTCACGCCGAAGCTCAACGCCGAAATGAAGTGAGGGTCAGCGAGCACGTGCAGGGCGGGGTGATACAACTGGCTCGATGGAGCCAGCCCTAAAGGCCGAGCAGATCCTCGGTCTTCTGCCGCACCGCTACCCGTTTCTGCTGATCGATCGAGTACTCGAGGTCAGCGAGGACAAGGTGGTCGCGCTCAAGAACGTCACGTTCAACGAGCCGTATTTTCAGGGCCATTTTCCCGGCGCGCCGGTGATGCCGGGCGTGCTCCAGATCGAGGCGATGGCGCAAGCCGGCGGCATCCTCGCGAGCAAGTCGGTCGCGTTCGATGCCGCGACCCAAGTCATGCTGTTCATGGCGATCGACCAGGTGAAGTTCCGCAAGGCGGTGGTTCCGGGCGATCAGCTGCGGATCGAGGTCGTGCCGCTGCGCAAGGGCAAGATCTTCAAGATGAAGGGCGTCATCACGGTTGATGGCAACGTCGTGTCGCAAGCGGAGTTCCTGGCCGGACTCGCCGATCGTTCCAAGGTGACGTGATGCGTGCGCTCGCGGCTCTCGCGCTGGCCGCCGCGTGCGGCGGTGGCAGTAGCAAGAGCACGCCGCATCGCAACGGCAGTGCCGCGCCGGTCGAGGTCGTCACCCAGGTCCAGCTGCCCGACGCGGGCGGCGGCAAGGCGGGGCAGGTGGTCGAAGAGAAAGAGCCGAACGACGGCGATGACGTCGCGACGCCGTTGCCGCTCGGCGCCACCGCGCGCGGCACGATCGATCCCGAGACCGATGTCGACCACTACCGGATCGATGTCGACCGCGCCGGCGTGCTCGCACTCACGTTGTCCGCGGTCGAAGGCCAAGACCTCGCGCTCGCACTCGAAGATGCCAGCGGTACGGTCGTCGCGAAATCAGATCGCGGCGGAGCGCGCATGCGCGAGGGCATCCCGAACTTTGCGGTGACTGCGGGTCGCTACACCGCGGTCGTCTACGCGATCGCGCACAAGCCGGCGGGTAAGCCGAAGAAGGCCGATGCGGGTAGCGCGGCGGGCAAGCCTTCGCCGGTCTACGAGCTCTCCGCGCAGCTCGCCCAGCCCACCGCGGGTGCCGAGCGCGAGCCCGACGACGATCGCGGCACGGCGAACGATCTGCTCGTCGGCGATGTCGCGAGTGGGTTTATCGGGTGGAGCGGCGACGTCGACGTCTGGAAGTTGTCGGTCGAAGCGTTGTCCGCGAAGAACGCGATCGACGTCGAGGTGTCTGCGGTCGAGGGCGTAGCGCTCGAGCTCGTCATCGCCGATGCGGTCGGCACCGCGCTCGTCGACCGCAAGGCGCCGCGCGGGCAGCCGGTGATCGTGCGCGGCTTGGTGCCGGTCGTCGCGCCGGGCGGCGCTCCGTATCAATACGTGACGGTGAAAGCAGATCGGTCGAACCCGGAGACCGCGTATCAGTTGAAAGTGACCGGTCACGTCGTCGGCACCGACGCCGAGGTCGAGCCCGATGACACGATCGACAAGCCGTTCGCGATTCCCGCGGATCGCACGATCGTGCACGCGACGTTCACGCCGGGCGACGTCGATTGCTTCGCGATCGCGAAGGGCACGGTCGAGCGCACGATCGAGGTCACGGTCGACACGCCCGCCGATGTCGACCTCTCGGCCG
>CAZDGY010000677.1:0-4119 GCA_964504685.1 uncultured Kofleriaceae bacterium
AAGGCGGCATGATCACGACCAACCATGCGCCGCTCGGCCGGTTGATGCGCCGGCAGCCACGCGGCGACCTCGGTCATCGCGGCGATGTCATCGGTCTGCGAACCGACGTAGCGCTCGCTCCAGCCATGGACTTGGCGCTCGACATAGCCTTCGGGCTTGCCGAAGTCGCCGAGCCCGGCGGCGCGATAGTCGACTGCGTGGAGATCGACGAGGGCATCGACGAGCAGCTCGCACAGCCGGCGCAACGCACCGCGATCGGCGACGAGCTCGGCCGGTAAGTCGCGGCGCAAGATCACGCCGCGCCGACGCTCCATCAGATAGAACGGCGCGCCGAGCACGTCGCCGGTGGGCTCGTTCGCGAGGACGCGCGGCGCGCGCGCATATACCGGCGCGAGCTTCGACAGCACCGCGACCTCGCGGCCCATGTCGTGCGCCGACTTCACTTTCGAGCCGAACGGCGGACGCCGCAGCACGTACTCGTGGTCGCCATGATGCACGAGATACGTCAGGTTCGAGTGGCCGCCGGGAAATTGCTCGACCGTCACGGCGCCGTGCGCGCCGAGCTCGCGATCGACAAACGCGGTCAGTGCGGCGACATCGAGCTCCTCGCCCGCGCGGACCGGCTTCGGCCGGTCTTCGATCAAGGGGCGTACCTCGCGAGGATGCGCTTCGCGACGACCATCTTGTGGACCTCGTCGGGGCCGTCGTAGATCCGCGCGCCGCGCTCGTGGACGTAATAGTGCGCGAGGATCGTATCGCTGGTGACGCCGAGCGCGCCGTGCAGCTGGATCGCGCGATCGACGAGCCTGAGCATGATGTCCGAGACGTAGAACTTGATCAGCGAGACCTGATCGCGCGCGACCGAGAAGCCTTTGTTCTCGATCGTCCACGCCGCGTGCAGCACCATCAGCCGCGCCGCATCGATCTCGGCACGCGCTTCGGCGACCCACTCCTGCGCGATCTGACGGCTCGCGAGCGTCTTGCCGTCTTCGTCGATCTTGCGCCGCGAGATGTGGCGGCACATCGTGTCGAACACGCGCTCGCAGATGCCGATCCATCGCATGCAGTGATGGATCCGACCCGGGCCCAGTCGCTCTTGCGCGATCAGAAAGCCGGCGCCTGCCGCGCCGAGCCGGTTCGCGACCGGTACGCGTACGCCGCGCAGCCACAGCTCGGCGTGGCTCGCCCAGCCGTCGCCCGCGTCGCCCATGATCTTGATGTTGCGCACGCGTTCGTAGCCCGGGGTCTCGGTCGGCACGATGATCATCGACGCGCGGCTGTGCGCCGCCGCGGTCGGCTCGGTCACCGCCATCACGATCGCGAACGCCGCGCCATCGGCGCTCGACGTGAACCACTTGTGACCGTCGATCACGTAGTGATCGCCGTCGAGCCGCGCGCTGCACGATAACAACGTCGGGTTCGAGCCCGGATTCTCCGGCTCGGTCATCGCAAAGCACGAGCGGATGTCGCCGGCGGCGAGCGGCGCGAGCCAGCGCGCCTTCTGCTCGGGCGTGCCGTACTTGTGGAGGATCTCGAGGTTGCCGGCATCGGGAGCCTGCGCGCCAAACACGAAGTGCCCGAGCGGCGATCGCCCGAGCCGCTCCGACACCAAGCCGTGCTCGACCAGCCCGAGCCCCAGGCCGCCGATGTCTTTCGGGATCTGCGGACCCCACATGCCTTCGGCTTTGACGCGAGCGCGCAGCTCTCCGAGTTGCTTGCCCGATTCGGTGAAGCCGCGCTCGAACACTTCGTGCTCGACCGGCAACAAGTGATCGGCGACGAACCGCTCGATGCGCTCGAGCAGCGGACGTACGGCGGCGGGTGGGTCGAAGTCCATGTCATCTCTCCGTCTGCAACGTGGCCGGCAGGTGCGAAGTCTGGTTGAACGTGACGAGCGAGAGTTGATCGGGTTGCCAATCGAACCCTTCACTGCGGAAGCGGAGCTCGGTGATCGATGCGTTGCGAATCACGATGCTCGTTCGCACCATGCGCTCGGCCGGAATCCCGAACGTCAAGCCGACCGCGACGCCGATCGGCCCGGCCGACGTCACCGCCGCGATTCGCGCGCCCGAGCTCGCCGCTCGCAACACGCGATCGAGCCCGCCGCGAACGCGCGTGACAAAGCTGTCGACACGCTCGACGCCATCGAACGCCCACTCGTCGCGCGACCACTTCGCGAGGATCGTGTGGAACGCGCGATCGAGCAGCCGCGGCGTGGGTGCCGACGTGATCGCTGCGAACTCGGCATTCTCCGCGATCAACTTCGGCACGAAGTGTTGGAGCATCTCGAACGCGGGATACTCGCTGAGCTCCGGCAACGTGATCGCCTAGGGCAGCGAGCCGCCCGCAGCCTCGCGAGCGAGCGTTGCAGTCTGGACTTGGCGGCGCAGTGGTCCGGCGTAGATCGCGTCGAGCTTGGCGTCGGCGAGATAACGGCCGAGCGCGCGCGCTTGCTCCTCGCCCTGCGGCGATAAGCGATCGTAGTCGGCTTGGCCGTACGAGGCTTGGCCGTGGCGGATCAGCAGCAGCGTCGCCATGAGCAGCGGATGGTACCCGCAGCGACGGGTTCTAGAAGTACATCCGGCAGCTCTTGCAGTAGAACCGCAGGTGCTCGTCGACCCACGCCATCGGTGATTCGCATTGCGGACACGCGGGAGCGGCGCCGGTCGCGGCGTATTCGTCCTCGGACGGCGGCGGCAAGTCCGGCGATGCGGTCGAGATCGGGACGGCTGGAGTCGAGGCTCGCTTCGGTGGCTCCGCCGGGGGTGGCGCGATTGGCGGAAGCGCGGGCTCGGCGGGTTTCGCCGCCGGCAACGGTGGACCCATCGGCGCCGCCATCGCCGCCGCGAGCGCCGGGTTCGCGGGGCGCGCGAGCGGAATGTTCGGGATGCCGGTGAAGCCGGGGATGTTCGGCGGGGGCACGCTCGGCTTGCCGGGACGCCCGGGCATCGGCACTGAAGGCATCGGCACCGACGGCATCGGCATCGTCTGCGGCGCCGGCGGAGGCGGAGACGGCGGCGGTGGAGCGGTCGCTGGCAGCTGCGGTGCCGATACGCGATCGACTTGCAGCGTCGCGTCCGCGCTGATCGAGCCTGGCTCGATCGCATCCGGCGGCGGGATCGTCGGATCGTCGGCCGGCGCGGTCGCATCGAGCGGAGGTGGCGGCTCGATCGTCGGCGAGGTGCCGTCGTCGGAGAACTGCTCTGCCGCAACATCGGCGTCGGTCGCCGAGCGCTCGGGCGCGACCGCAGGACCCGCGATCGTCGGACGCGGCGAAGAAGGCCGAGGCGGTGGCGGTGGGCCGGCCCCGCGATTCGGCGGCGGAAGCGAAGGCGACGACGCCTTCTGCAACGGCACGGTCATCGCCTCGGACGGCGGCAGATCCGGTGGCGCTCCGGGCATGATCAGGCCGGCCGGGCCCGCGAGTGCGCCGCCCGGGCTCGGCGGCAACGGGCGGGGCGGCACGATCGGCGCGAGGGGGTTCTGCGGCGCCGGCTCTTGGTACGGCGAGATGAACGGCGCGGGCATCGGCGACGCGTACGGCGTCGGCGGCGGGAACACCGGTCCGGGCGGTGGAAAGTTGCGCGCGGGATGCGCGGGTGGCGGCGGAAACATCGGCGCCGGTGGCGGGAACGACGACGCCGGTTGCATCGGTGGCAGCGGCGCGACGTAAGGCGCGCTCGCCGGGATCGCAGAGGGTTGCGACGGCAACTTCGGTCGCGACGGCTTGAGCTGGAATGGCTGGCGAGTTCGCATCGCGAGCGCGCTCGCGACGACGAGGGCGCCGCTGCCGGCCCAGAACATGATCAACCCCCAGCCGATCGGCAGAGACACCTTCTGCGCCGAAACCGGGCCAAGCGCGACGAGCACGATCGACACCAGCAGCGCGAGCCCGATCACGCCGAGCGCGAGCTTGCCCACCGGCTGACGGCGATCGCTGCCGCGGTAGCTCGCGAGCCCGAGCGCGGCGCCGATGATCGCGGCAAACCCGACGATGCCGAGCTCGCCGAACCCGAGGATCTTCGCCGGCGTGCTGATCTCGAGCGCGCTGCAGCCGCGCGTGTTGCAGCCTTCGCCGCCATGCAGCCCGACGTGGACCTCTTGGATCTCGCGGACCTT
>CAZDGY010000678.1:0-4098 GCA_964504685.1 uncultured Kofleriaceae bacterium
TTGTTTCGTTACTTCTACGTGACCCGCACGGCGATGTTCAAGCCGCGCTAGCGCGCTCGATCGCCGACAGCTCGTCGCGGTCGAGCTCGATCGAGATGGCCGCGAGATCCTGCGCCATGTGCTGCGGATCCGAAGTGCCGGTGAGCGGCAGCATCCCGAGCCCGCGCGCGAACGCGAACACGATCTGCGCCGGCGTCGCGCGATGGCGAGCTGCGATGTCGCGCAGGATCTTGCCGGTCACGACCTGGCGATTCGCGGTCAGCAACGAGAAACCCTGATAGCGAATACCGTGGCGAGCACACGCCGCGCGCGCCGCGCGATCCCAGCCGCGATCGGCGTAACAGCGATTCTGCGCGAACGCGATCGGCACGCGCGCGATCGTCGCGAGCTGATCGATCTGCTCGGCGGTCGCGTTGCTGATCCCGATCACGCCGACCCGCTTGGCGAGCGCGAGCTGCTCCATCGCGGCCCACGCATCGCGATCGGCGCGACCGAGACCGTCCCGCTGCGAAGGGCCGTGAAGTACGAGGCTATCGATCCGATCGAGCCCGAGGTGCTCGAGCGAGCTCTCGAACGATTGCATGACTTGCTCTGCAAACGGCGCGGCCGGATCGTACGGCAAGCGATCGTCTTGGCCGTCGCGATAGGTGAACTTGGTCTGAACGAACAGCTCGGCGCGCGGATGGCCGGCCGCGAGCCAGGTCGCGAGCGCACGGCCGACGCCAGGTTCGTAGTAGTGCTTGCGCTGGTTCGCGGTGTCGATCGCGCGAAACCCGGCGGCGAGCGCGGCGCCGACGAGCCGCTCGGTCGCGTCTTCCTTCCACGCGGTGCCGTACAGGAACGCAACGTCCATGCACCGAGCTGTAACACTCCGCGCGGCCGACCGGCGTGGTATCTCCCCAGCCATGCAGCTGCTCCCGACGACGATGGTCGGCTCGTATCCGCGTCCAGCGTGGTTCACTCAACAGCTCGCCGGGCGCGACGTGCTCGAAGCGTTCAAGATCGCATCGCATGCCGAAGCGTTCCACGACGCCACGCGGGTCGTGATCAAAGATCAAGAGGACGCAGGACTCGACATCCTGACCGACGGCCAGATGTGGTTCGACGACTACAACATGGGCATCGGCTCGTTCCTCTGGTACTGGCTCGAGCGGACGAAAGGCTTCTCGAACGAGAAGCTTCCGCACCCGGCGCGCGCGAAGGCGAAGGGCCGCGACATCTGGGCGCTCGATGAAGCAGGCGGCGTCGCGGTGGACGGGCCGATCGAGCGCGGTCCGGCGCGCATGGCGTTGATCTACCAATGGGCGCAGCGCCACACGCAGAAGCCGATCAAAGCGTGTGTCGGCGCGGGTCCGGTCCAGCTGTCGACGCTCGCGTATTTCAAATCGGGCCCGGTCAAGAACCGCTACGACTTGTCGGCGGCCCTCGCCGACGTGTTCCGCGCCGAGATCGCCGAGCTCGTGACCGCGGGCTGCAAGCACATCCAACTCGAGGATCTCGGGGCGTGGATGCCGCACCTCACCGGCGGCGGTAAAGATTGGGACTGGGTCGCGAGCACCGTCGATCGTACGATGGCCGAGATCCCGAACGGCGTGGAGAAGTCGTGGCACTTCTGCCTCGGCAACGTGTGGGGCAACAAGATGGAAGGCATGACCGCGGGCGGCTATCGCGAGGTCGTGCCGCACTATCACGACGTCAAGGTCGACGCGTTCGTGTTGGACTTCGCGTGTCGCGAGATGGAAGACGCGGATCTGCTGCGCAAGCTGCCGAACGACAAGAAGATCCACGTCGGCGTGATCGACGTCCGCACGCTCGAGATCGAGCATCCCGAGCAGGTCGCGGAGCGCATTCGCAAAGTGCTCGCGCACATCGAAGCCGAGCGCGTGACGCTGACCACCGACTGCGGGCTCAAGCAGCTGCCGCGCGTCGTCGCGGTCCAGAAGCTGCGCGCGCTCGTCGAAGGTGCGGCGATCGTGCGAAGCTCGCTGCGATGAACCGATGGCTGGTGGTAATTCTCTTCGCGGCGTGCGGAAGTAAGCCCGAGTCGACGCCGGCGGCAGCCGGATCGGGCTCGGGCGCCGCGACGACGCCAGATGGCCCGACGATCCCACCCGCCTTCGCGGATTTCCGCGGGCCGATCCTGACGCGAGACGCGGTGTTTCTCGACAAGCAGCGCCAGCTCGTCCGACCGCCGCAGCTCGTCACCGATCGCGCGGGCTTCGCCGACTCGATCAAGCATCTGAACCCGACCGGGGACGTCACGCTGGCGTTCACGCCGGACGCCTCGGCGCAGTCGGTGCTCGGCGCGATGCGCGCGATCATCGAGACCCACGGTGAGGTCAGCCTGGCGACGATCGTCGACGGCAAACCAAAGGTCGTCTGTTACTCGAAGCAGCTCCCGCCGGAGGGCGATCCAGCGGATCTGGTTCAGCTCTCGGTGTCGATCGAGGAGGGCGCTCGCGTCATCGGCGTCTCGCGCATCCAGGAGGTCGAGACGCTGAAGCCGCCTTACGCCGAATTCGCGGCTAAGCTGAAGGAACACAAACAGTCGGCGTTCTTCACCAATCGGGAGGACGTCGAGCTCGCGGTCAGCCCAAAGATCGAAGGCGCCGAGCTCGCCGAGGTGCTGACCTCGCTGTGCGCGTCGTTCCACGGCATCGAGCCGCGCGACGTCACCGAGCTCTCGATCAACGCGAAGACCAACGACGACAAGTTCTCGGCCGCGACCGGCACCGGAGACATCGGGACGACCGGGGACGACGGCGCCGGTGGCAGCGGCGGCTGGGGAACGATCGGAACCGGCAGGTACGGGACGATCGGCCACGGCACCGGGACGACCAGCGGCTACGGCACCGGCAGCGGCAGCCGCGGCCAGATGCGCGGCGGCGGCGTCCCGACCGTAAGCTTCGGCCAGCCGGAGGTCGTCGGCGAGCTCGACAAGGCGATCGTCCGCCGCTACCTCAAGCGTCACGTCAACGAGTTGTCGTACTGCTACGAGAAGCAGCTCCAAAACAAGCCGACGCTGAGCGGGACGGTCGGCGCGAAGTTCGCGATCGGTGCCGACGGGAACGTGATCGAGGCCGCGGCGGACGGCGTCGACCCCGAAGTCTCGCGCTGCTTCGCCGACGTCATTCACGCGATCGAGTTTCCCAAGCCGAAATCCGGATCGGCGGTCGTCAGCTACCCGTTCCAGGTCAAGCCGGCCGGCGGGTGAGCTTGCTGACGGATCGTGCGAAGCTCGCCGCGATGAGCCGATGGCTGGTCGTGCTAGGTCTGCTCACCGCGTGCGGAACCGAGACCAGCTCTGCAGCGCCTGGATCCGGCTCGGGCTCGGCCACGCGCGGCACTGGCTCGGACTCGGAGGCCGGCTCGGGTTCGGGGAGCGCGAGCCCAGCGACGCGGCCGGGCTACGGCGTCGGTCACGGCGGCCGGCCCAAGGATCCGGACAAGCTGCCGACCCTGACGCTCGGGGAACCGACCGTCGACCACGAGGCCGCGCTCGACAAAGCGATCGTGCGCCGCTACATCAAGCGCCACTTCGCCGATCTCTCGTACTGCTACGAGAGACAGATGACGACCAAGGCCGGGCTTGCCGGCACGGTGAGCGCTCGATTCAAGATCGGGCTCGATGGCCTGGTCTCCGAATCGACGGCGAGCGGAGTAGATGCCGACATCTCGCGCTGCGTCGCCGATGTCATCCACGAGATCGAGTTTCCGAAACCGCACGGCGACGCCGTCAAGGTCAGCTATCCGATCTCGTTCGCGCCACCGAAGTCACCGCCCGGCAGTACGGTCGCCGCTCCATCCGACAAGGGGATGCTGGGGATCATCGAGGAGAAGAATCTCAAGCTCGATGGCAGCCCGCCGGTCGACGGCGAGCTGACCGCGGCGATGATCGATCAGCCGATCCGACACGAGCACGCGCGGTTCCAAGCCTGCTACGAGGCGGTGCGCAAGACCAAGCCGGCGCTCCAGGGCAAGGTCGTCGCCCGATTCAAGATCGAGCCCGACGGCAAGGTCAGCAAGCACGAAGCGCACGGGCTCGACGACGCGGTCGATGCCTGCGTCGATGGCGTGATCGCTTCGATCCGTTTCCCG
>CAZDGY010000679.1:0-4095 GCA_964504685.1 uncultured Kofleriaceae bacterium
CGGCACAGGGCTTCATAACCGGCGACATGTTCCGGGCTGTTCGCGTCGAACCGCGGTGCGCACTTCGGCTGCCACGGCAGATCGTGCGTGTGCGCCTTGCCCGGCACGACGTCGGTCCAGAACCCGGGAATCGCGACGTTGACATATGCCTGGCCGGTGCCATCGGCGGTCTGGAACGGCTTCATCGCGCTCCACCCCCAGCCGTCGCCCGATACGTAGTGCCCGGTCGCGTCGCGCACCGAGCCGCCGCCCATCCGCGCCTCCATCGCGATGCCGACCATGAAGCCGTGGCGGTACTTCGCGGTCGACGTCGCGTCGTAGGTCATGATGTCGGTCATCAACCCGGACACCGCGGCGGCGTGGCTGGCGATGTCTTGGTCGAACGCCGGGTTCGGGCCGCCCGCCTTGAGCAATCGCTTCGCGACCAACTCGAGGAACACGTCGTTGTTCGCGTCGAGCTCTTCGTCCGGTCGAGGCAGCGCGGGCACGTATTCGACCACCGGGCGGAGTCGGAACATCGCGAACACCGGCTCGCGCGCGTTCATCGCTTGATACACGACGCGCAGCTCGGACCACGCCTTGTCGATGCGCGGCCGGAACGCGACGATCTTCCAACTCCTCGCATCGCCAAACGCGGCGCGATCGAACTGCGGCGACGCCGGATCGAGCCGCGGGTTGGCCTGGACCTGCGCGAGCCCGGTCAGCATTTGCCTGTAGGCGGTCGCGCCGTCGAGCGCGGTCGTCAGCTGCTTGCGCTTCGCGTCGGGAAACTGCAGCGCGAACGTCGCGGCGCCGACCTCGAGCAGTCGATCGATCGGCCAGTCGTGGTTGACCTGCGCGAGCCGCTCGGGTTGACGGATCAACAGCAGCGTCTCGATCACCGGGCTTTGCGCCGGTGCGGTCGGCACCGGCTGGGGCGTCGCGGCGACCGCGATCGAGAACGTGCGCTCGAGCGTCTTGCCGCGCGCCGGTTGCGCGATCGCGACGGTGAACGACGCGGCGGGTTGATCCGCGACGGTCGGCGTCCATGTCACGGTCTGTGTGATCGGATCGAACGTCGCCGACGCCGGATGCTTCGCCAGCGTTGCGGCGGTGACGTCGAGATCCTGATCGATCACCGAGGTCGAGAAGCTGATCGTCTGGCCCACGCCGACGGTCTTCCACGCCGGCGGATAGAGCTCGGGCTCGTGCGCATCCGGGCCGAGTAGGGGCTTCGCGGTGCTCGGCACGCTCGCCGATGCGGGAGTTGGCGGTGGCACTCGACTCCCGCCGCAAGCTGCAAGCGCGATCGCGAATCGGGCTGCGCACCGAGGGGTCGTCAGCATCCACGGCGAGCGTATCACCATGCTAGGTTCGGCTCGCGATGAGCACCGACCTTACGACGCTGTCGATCAACACGATCCGAACGCTCGCGATCGACGCCGTGCAGAAAGCGAACTCCGGCCATCCCGGCCTGCCGCTCGGTTGCGCACCGATGACGTATGCGTTGTGGCAGCGCCACCTCAAACACGATCCGCACGCGCCGACTTGGTTCGATCGCGATCGGTTCGTGCTGTCGGCAGGCCACGGCTCGGCGTTGCTCTACTCGATGCTGCATCTCACCGGCTACGACTTGCCGATGTCCGAGCTCGAGAACTTCCGGCAATGGGGCTCGCGGACGCCGGGTCACCCGGAATGGCATCACACGGTCGGCGTCGAGGCGACGACCGGCCCGCTCGGCCAAGGCACCGCGAACGCGGTTGGCATGGCGATCGCGGAGCGGTTTCTCGGCACGCTGTTCAATCGCCCCGGCCACACGATCATCGATCACCGGACCTACGCGCTCGTTTCCGACGGCGACATGATGGAGGGCGTGTCTCACGAAGCGGCGAGCGTCGCGGGCCACCTCGGCCTCGGCAAGCTGCTGTTCATGTACGACGCGAATCACGTCACGCTCGACGGGCCTCTCGACATCTCGATGGACGAGGATGTCGGCGCGCGTTACGCCGCATACGGCTGGCACGTCCAACACGTCGAAGCCGGTGACCACGACGTCGACGCGATCGATCGCGCGATCGCTGCAGCGAACGCCGAGACCGCGCGGCCGTCGATGATCGTGATCAACACGACGATCGGTTTCGGTTCGCCGAAGAAAGCCGGCACGGCCGCCGCGCACGGCTCGCCGCTCGGGGTCGACGAAGTCGCTGCCACGAAGGTCGCGCTCGGTTGGGATCCGAAGAAGTCGTTCTATGTCCCCGACGAAGTGCGCGCTCACATGGGCGAAGCGGTCGGCAAGGGCGAAGCCGCGCGCGCGGACTGGAACAAGCGGTTCGCGGCGTACAAGAAGGACCATCCCGAGCTCGCCGCCCAGCTCGAGCTCGCGATCGCGGGCAAGCTGCCGACCGGGTGGAGCGACAACCTCCCGTCGTTCGACAAGCCGATCGCGACGCGCAGCGCCGGCGGCAAGATCATGAACGTGCTCGCCGAGCGCATCCCGTGGCTCGTCGGTGGCGATGCAGACCTCGGCGGTTCGACCAAGACGATCGTCAAGGGCGGCGACTACGAGAAGCCGGGCGCTGGTCGCAATCTGCGGTTCGGCATTCGCGAGCATGCGATTGGCTCGATCGGCAACGGTCTGCACTATCACGGTGCGATGCGCCCGTACGTCTCGACGTTCTTCGTATTCTCCGACTACATGCGCCCGCCGGTGCGGATCGCGGCGCTCAACAAGCAGCCGGTGATCTACGTGTGGACGCACGACTCGGTCGGCCTCGGCGAAGACGGTCCGACGCATCAGCCGGTCGAGCACTTGATGGCGCTGCGCGCGATGCCGCACCTAGCGGTGGTCCGGCCCGCAGACGGCAACGAGACGACCGCGGCGTGGCAGTACGCGCTGTCCCGCACCGACGGGCCGACCGCGCTCGTGCTGTCGCGTCAGGATCTACCGATCGTCACGAAGCCGGGCGCGCCGGGCGCCGAGCGCGGTGGCTACGTGCTGGCCGACGGCGGCGACGTCATCATCCTCGCGACCGGTTCCGAAGTCTCGGTCGCCCTGGCCGCGCGCGACGAGCTCGCGAAGGAGAAGATCGCAGCGCGTGTCGTGTCGCTGCCGTGTTGGGAGCTGTTCGCGGCGCAGGACGCCGCGTATCGCGAGCAGGTGCTGCCGAAGGCGCGCTGGCAGCGAATCTCGATCGAAGCCGGCGTGACGATGGGCTGGCGCGAGTACATCGGCGACCGCGGCATCGCGATCGGCATCGATCACTACGGCGCGTCGGCGCCGGGCGAGATCGTGCTCGAGAAGTTCGGCATCACGTCGGCGGCGGTCGTCGCGGCGGCCAAGACCCTGAAGTGACGTTCGCAAAACTGTAGCGATCGCGCGCCCGCGATCGTGCCAGAGTCGCGGGATGCGCGCGCTCGCGGTGATCGGCTGTGTCGTCGCGTGTGCGACCCCGCCGGTCGCGCCCACCCCGCGCGAGACGCCGCAGCAGCGGATCGATACGATCGAGCGGGATATCGAGCGGCTCGACATCGCGCTGCACGCGTTGCGTCCGGCGATGTGTGCCGAGCTCGACCGGCCGGTCCCCGAATCGCCGCTGCCCGAGCCCGCGCTAACGACGACGCCGGACCGGCTCGACGCGTGCGAGCACGGCGATCCGCGCGGCTGCTTCTGGGTCGCGGATGGACTCGAGCGCGGCCTGGTCGCCGAGATCGACGGCACGACGACCCACACGACGAAGGATCCGGCGCGCGCCGCGGAGCTGTTTCGCCGCTCGTGCGACGCGGGCTACGACAACGGCTGTCTGTGGCTGTCGAGCCTGCTCGGCAAGCAGGGCGATCTGACCGGGCAGATCACGCTCGCCGAGGATCTGTACACCGCCGGGCGCGTCGAGCTGTCCGCGGAGCTCTGGCCGCACATCTCGCAGCTCCAGCGGCAAAGCGACGTCGAAGCCTATGTCGCGATGCGCGGTGCGCTCGAGGCCCGGTGCGACGCGGGCAACGGCGAAGCCTGCGCGCGGCGAGGCCGGCGCGAGTGCGGGCGCGACGGCCGGTGCCCGCAGAGCGAGCTGCCGTGGCAGGTGCGCGCATGCAGAGCCGGCTCAGCGTTCGGCTGTGGCC
>CAZDGY010000680.1:0-4093 GCA_964504685.1 uncultured Kofleriaceae bacterium
CTCGAGTTGCTTGCGCAGCTCGTCGACGACCTCCTTGACGATCTGGCGAGCGACGTCCTTGGCTTTGTCGGGCACGAGGCCGCGCGCCGCCATCAGCGTCGCGACCAGGTCGACGTTTTTGTCGAGCAGCGGCAACGTCTCGGGCTCGAACAACAGCTCGGTGAGGTTCTTGCGCTCGATCGCGTCCTTCTGGACGAGCGCGATCACGTCCTTGGTGAAGAACTCGCGCAACAGGCCGAGCCACTTCGGTAGGTAGGGCTTGGAGCCCGCCGAGCTGCCCTTGCGCGAGCCCTCGTCGTACGCGAAACCGAGCGCGTCGTCGAAGTCGGCGATCCGATCGCCGGCCACTCCATCGAGGCCACCCCCGGCCTGACACAACCCGCGCAAGCCGAATTCGGCTGCGGCTTGCTCGGCACCCGCTCCGAGCGCGAGTCGCCAACGCAGCAGCGCCTGCGCGTCGGCCTCGGCGAGCGGCGCGGACGGCGGCGCCGGTGGTGCTGACTTCGGGCTCATAACAAGTCGTCCAAGTCGTCCATCGCCTTCGCGATGTCGGCGCTCATCGCCTTGAGCTTGTCGACGTCCTTCTCGGCGAGGACCTGCTTGGCCTCTCGCGCGTGCGCGCCGATCGCTCGCGCCGCCATGAGATTTTCGACGAGGTACCGCCGCTCGGTCGCGCCGAGCCCGGCGAACGCGCGGCGCAACAGCGGCAGCACGTCTCGAAAGCGCTCGGGGGCGACTCCTTGCATGAAGTTGTCGAGTGCGGTCACCACCGCGCGGTTCTTGACCAGCACGAGCGAGTTGACCGACAGAAAGCCTTCGAGGAACGCCGCCGCGGCGTGCGGCTCGATCGTGCTCGACATCCGCAGCGCGACGAGGTTGCCGATCGCGGTCTCGTCGAGTCGCTCGGCGAGGTAGAGCAAGCCCGCGAGCATGCCGCCGCACGCGCCGTGGATGCGATCGGCCGCGACGAGATCGAGCGCGGTCTGGAACCACAGGCTCGTGTCGAACCGCGCCTGGCTCACCGCGATCTCGTGCAGGATGCGGATCGCGTCGCGCGCCGGCTGCACTGCGTCGTCATCGCCGATCGAGGCTTGCTCGACGCGGAGCACCGCGCGGGTGAACGTCTTCTCCGCGAGCGAGCCGATCAGCTGCTCGACGCCAGCGATGCTCGCCCGCGACGTCCCGTAGCTAACCAGCCCGGACAGCGCCCGGGTCGCGCGCGCCAACGAGCGCACGTCCTCGTCGATCGCGGCGAGCCGTTCGGTCGCGGCGAGCGCCTCCGGCATCACCTCGGGCGCAGCGGTGACCACCGCCTCCATCAGCACGTGCGCCGCGTTCGCCGCGCCGGTCGCGCTCGCGAGCTGCTCGGCCAGCCGGCGCTCGGTGACTTGCACGAGCGTGTCGCCATAGATGATGCGCTCGACCAGTGCAACGTCGGTCGACGGCGTCCACTGCGCGGTCCAGTGCTCGCGCACGCGCGACAGCGCCTCGATCCCGCCGACCTCGTCGTCCGGGGTCGCGCCGCGCATCGCCACCGCCTGAGAGCCGCGGTAGGTCGCGTACGGCACGTCGGCGACCCGCAGCCGGTGCAGGAACACCGACGTCAACGCCTGCACCGGATCGGCGAGCTTGAGCGTGAACTCGGTCGGCTCGTCACTGCGCGGCAAGCCGCGCGCCTCGACTTCGCGCCAGAACTCGGTCTGCAGCGAGTTCTTGCCGATCCGCGCGCCGACCCGGCCGACCGTCTTGCCGATCACGGTCGGCCACAGGAACTGATCGACGTGGGCCGCCTCCCCGCGACACATCGTCGCGATCGTCGCCTCGCGCACCTCGTCGAGCCCGGGCGCGTGCTTGCCGCGCATCTGCGCGAGCATCACCGCGAGCCGGTACGCTTCGATCGTATCCGCGAGCGACGCCGCGAACCCGCGCACGCGCAGGTGCTCGGTAAACTCGACGAGGACTTCGAGCGTCGCGCGCGTGTAGTCGCAGCCGGCGTCGTGCGCCTTCTGGTAGTAGCGCGGCGCACGGTTACCGGCGCCGTAGCCGGTCTGGCCGGCGAGCCGTTGGAAGCTGTACGGGATCATCGTGATCTCGGTCGGCACGGTCTTCGCGAAGTGGCCGTCGAGCGCCGAGTCGAGGTCGTCGACCAGCAACGCCGCGACGTGGGCCGCGCCGAGTACCGCGACGAGCTTGTCGGGCTTGATGCCACGAGCGAGCGCGGCCGTGATATGGCGCGCCATCCTCACATCGCGCGCGCGGTGATATTCGACACGGTCGCGTGCGCGGACGAGGTCTGCCCACGCAGTCACCGCAGCGGAGAACGACTCCGGCGTGTGCTCCGGCGCCTCGAACCACGCCTCCCACAGCTCTTCGAAGCTACGAAAGCCGTGCGCGCGGGCGAGCTCGTAGTCAGAGTAGCGAGCCGAGGCAGCGGCGTCGGCGGTAGCGTCCACCTCCACGGCGCCGTCGCCGTCACCGTCGTCGTTTACGTCTGCATTCTCGTCGGGCTCGCGCGCCGCGAGCGATTCGCTCGTCGTGATATCGATGAATTCAATTGGCACGCCGTGGCGATGCGCCCACGCGAGCGCGACATACTCCGGCGAGTACGTCGCGAGCGGATAAAGCACGCTGTTCGACGGCCCGTCGGTGCGATAACCCAGGAACGCGATCGGCGGCGCGGTATCGGCGTCGAACAAGTACGGCACGAGTCGCGCTGCATCCGGCGGGCCCTCGACCATCACGAGCTCGGGCTTCACCTGCTCGAGAAAACGCGACAGCGCCGCGCTCGCGCGAGGCGAGTGGTGCCGCACCGGAAAGAACCGAACGTTCAAGCGCCCTTCACGGCCGACTTCGACGACGCGTAGAGCTCCTTCCACGTCCCCGATCGCCCCTTCGCGACGGTCTCGAGGTACTCGCGCAGGATCTTCACGTCGTCGGGATTCTCTTTCGCGATCGCGCCCACCAACGAACGCGAGATCTCGCCCGCGGTCACCGCGCCACTGCCGAAGCTCTGCGCGAGGATGCCGCTGTTGAACAGCACGGAGATCGCCTCGGCGGTCGACAGCACCGAGTTCGGCGAGCGGACCTTCGTCTTGCCGTCCTTCGTGATCCCAGCGCGCATCTCCTGGAACAGCGTGACGAGCATCTTCGCGATCTCCGCCGGAGGCTCGGCGCCGACCTGATAGTCACTGCGCAGCTCGGCTTCGCGCTTGGTCACGATCGCGATCTCCTGGTTGAGATCCTCGACGACCGGCACGATCACGAAGTTGAACCGGCGCTTGAGCGCGGCACTCATCTCGTTGACACCACGGTCGCGTGTGTTCGCAGTCGCGATGATGTTGAACCCGCGCTGTGCGGTCACGATCTCGTGGAGCTCGGGAATGCTGGTCTGCTTCTCGGACAAGATCGAGATCAACGAGTCCTGGATCTCGGAGCTCGTGCGCGTGATCTCCTCGAAGCGAGCGATCGCGCCTTCGCGCATCGCGCGCAGCACCGGCGATGCGACCAACGCCTTCGCGCTCGGGCCCTCGGCGAGCAGCAGCGCGTAGTTCCAGCCGTACTTGATGTGCTCCTCGCTCGTGCCGGCCGTGCCTTGCACGACGAGCGCGCTCGTCCCGCTGATCGCCGCCGAGAGGTGCTCGCTGAGCCAACTCTTCGCGGTGCCCGGCTCGCCGGCGAGCATGAGCGCACGGTCGGAGGCCAGCGTCGCGATCGCGACCTGCACCGTCGACCGGTCGCCGACATACTTCGCCGTGATCGCGACGCCGCCGACCGGCTTGTCGCCGCCGAGGATGTACGTCTCGACCGCGCGGGGCGACAGCTTCCAGCCGGGTGGCTTCGGCGCTTGATCGCTTGCGATCAGCGCATCGAGCTCGGCTTTGTACTTGCGCTCCGCAGGCAGTCGGATCTCGGACATGGTCCCTCCCGCGTCGGACGATACACGAACGGCCGGAGTCGCAAGGGGCGCGGCAGCGAGAGGTAACCTGGCAAATAGCTGGAGGTGTGGCTGTCAGCCCTGTTCGATCAGGTCGAGCGCCATCATTCCGCCACCGGCAGCGTGATGACGAAGCGCGCTCCGCCGGTCGGCGCGCGC
>CAZDGY010000681.1:0-4084 GCA_964504685.1 uncultured Kofleriaceae bacterium
AAAACGGCGGCGGCTAAGGGATCACGACGACGGAGTTGATCTTTCCGACGTTGCCACCGGCGGGATACGCGTACGACGAGAACGCCGCGAGCCCCCACACCATGATGTTGAACGCGCCGGCACTCGAAGCCGTGTGGCGACCGTTCGTACACGTGCCGACCGGCGTCAACCGCTCGAGATCGACGTTCGTGACCTCGTACTGAGTGCCATCGCCGACCGGCATCCAGCCGCTGATCGTGCCGAGGCAATCGACCATGACGTCGGCAAAGCCACCCGAGCCGGCTTTGCGCACGAGCACGAGGTTCGTCGTGGTGTATGTCGGATCGGTGAAGAACACGTAGCTCGACAGCCATTGCGCCGGCGGCAAGATGTTGACGAATTCCTCGTCGCCGAGACACGTCCCCTCTCTTGGATCGTCCGCGCCCGGGCGACTTCCGCTCGTGGTGAAGCAGCCGGACATGTATTGGCCGACGTAGAACGGATGCATCGCGTCTTGGCTCGTCACGATGAACGGCACGGTCGTCTCGAACTCGGCGACCTGACCGACGCCGAGCGTGGTCGGTGCGCCGGCGACCGCGGGTGAATAGCTCAGCGTCGTCCCCGCGGTCGTGCCGACGAGGCGATAGATGATCGACTCTGGCTGCAGATCGGCGCGACGGGTCGCGTACGGCGGCGCGACATACTCCGAGCCGAGCGCCGACACCGGCGGGATTTCTTGGTGACCGGAATCGCAACCGCCGCCGCTCGAGGTCGCCGACGATAGACACAGCTCGGCGGAACCGCCGGTGAACGACACCGGGTTGTTAGAGCTGATGATGCTCCCGGCCATGTCGCCGGAGTCTTGCCACTGGATGTACTGCCCGGCGTTCAGCGTGTACGAGGTCGTCGTATTCGCCGGTGCGGCCGCCACGCCGGTACCGGCCGGCAACGCCGACGTCGGCTTGATCTGCACGGTCGTGCCGTCGGTCGCGGCCACGATCTGCCCCCAGCCCGGCCCGCCGGTCGGCTTCGGACCCGCGGTCACGTAGTTCGTGCCCCACGCGGTCGTCGGCAACAGCAGCTCGGCGCTCGGCAAGTACGAGGTCGCGCCGCCGTACGGCAGGATGTCGTACGCGCTGACCGGGAAGCTCGTCGTGACGTGGAACGACGTGCCGATGCCAGTCGAATCAACACCGCCGCTCCAAACCGCCGAGCCATTCGAGACCGACACCGCCGGCGTGATCGGACAGTTGATCATCGTCCCGTTGTTGATCGAAGCCGGGTCGGACGATAGGAACAACACACCGACGCTCGAGCTCGCGATCCCGGTCGACGAGATCGCCGGCCAGTTCGGTACCGTCGCCGTGCCGTCCGGCACGCGGCCGAACATCGTCGGATCGTAGTTCGTGCCGCCGCGCGAGATCGTGACCGTCGTGTTCTCGGGCCAGTTGTTCGCGAGGAACATCGCGAAGCACGGCGGGCGATCGGTGTCATAGAACGACGGCGTCGCGACGACGAAGTCGCAGCCGACCGAGCCTTGGCTCGCCGCCGCGGCCTGACACGCGGGCACGCACACTCCAGCGGCGCAGCCTTGGTCGTCGGGACACGTCGCGATCACGTTGCCGTTGCCGTCGAGCACGTTGTGCAAGTCCGAGCTGCACGACGCACCCGCGACGAGCCCGTCGCCGTTACCGCTACCACCGTCACCGCTGCCATTGCCTTCGCGGCGACTCGGCCCACACGCAGCCGCAAGAGTGACAAGCGAGGCGAGCGCGACGATTCGCATGGGCTGCACGCGCGGACGATAACGCCGCTGATGAAAGCTCCGTGAACTTTCTCGTGACAATGCGCTAGTGCGCGTGGTCGAGCTGCTCGAGCAAGAACTTCGAGATCGCCTGCATCGGCTCGCCCTCGGTTGAACCATGGCCACCATGCGCGACGAGCAGCTGGTTCTCGATGCCGGCTGCGGTCAGCTCGTGGCTGAACGCCTCGGTCGGCTCTTTGAGGTCGAATTCGTCGGTGTCGCCGACCGCGAGCAGGATCTTGCCGCTGAACTTCTTGAACGAAGCGACTCGTTTCGGGTCTTTGAGCCATGTCGCGGGACTCTGTGCGAGCCAGCGCTTCATCACGCTGTCGACGATCACTCCCGCGCTGTCGAGCGGCCAGTCGTAACCCGATGCGGTCGGCGACCAATCCGCGGCGTAGCTGATGAATTGGCCGGCGCCACCGAGCCCGCGCTCGACGCGCGCGAACTCGCGAATCCACGGCCGCGGCGAACCGAACCACACCGCGAAGTCGAGGCCATCCGGCGAGGCCGCACCGATCGCGCCGAACAACTCGGGGTGACGCAGCCCGAGCGACACCGCGTTGAAGCCACCGGTCGAGTGTCCGACCAGGCCGCGCGCCGAGCTCGTCGGCAGCGTGCGGTAGTGAGCGTCGATGTACGGCACGAGCGTCTTCGTGAAGAACGTCTCCCAGTTGCCCGAGGTCGGGCTATCGACCAGGTAGGTCGAGCCGGTCTTCGTGCTGGTATCGACCGCGACGAGGATCGCTTCGTCGAGGTCGAGCTTGTACTCGGCGATCGCATCGTCGCCGCTGAGCAGTCCGGGCAGGCCGTAGACGACTGGATAATGGCGCTCGGGATGGTCCGCGTAGTGCAACGGCAGCCGCACGCAAGCGCGGCGCGTCGTCGGGTTGCCGACCGTTCCCGCGACCTCGGGTGCGTCGAGGTGCTCCAGCGTCAGTCGATCGCCCTTGCAGTGCTCGCGCTGAGGCGGTTGCCGGTCGCTGCCCAGCTTGATCTGCCCGCCGTCGACCGTGGCGTTTGCAAACTCGATCGGTGTGGAGAGCCCGTGCAACGTGCCTTCGCCGTCGCCGAGCAACGACGCAATGCCGGCGTGGCCCGAATCGACGGTCGCCATCATGACGATCTTCCCGGGCGACGGATGGATCGTGAACGTCATCGTCGGATGCGACGCGACATCACCGACGACGATCGAGCGCGTCACCAGATCGCGAATCAACATCATCGGCGGGTCGCCAGAGCCGAGCTGCGCGAGCTCCGCCGTGGTGAGCCAGGTCACCATGAGCGTGCCCTTGGCGTTAGGTTGAAGCGCGATCGATCCGGTCACGCCCGCCGGCGGCTCGAGATGCGCGACCGGCGCGGCGTGACACGCAGCGAACAGCGACAGCGAGACAGCACAGCCAAAGCGCATGCCGTCGTGTATCACTGCTTGGAGCGCCGATCGACCGCGTTCAGCGACCGCCGGTCTGGCCGCACAGGCCGCCGAACTCGCTCGACGGCTGGCACGTGTCGGTGCCGGTGCAGTCGGCGTCGGTCGTGCACTCGTTCGACGCGTGGCAGTAGCCGTCGGCCGCGCAGCCGCCGCCGTCGACGCAATCGCCGTCATTGGCACACGGCAGTCGGCACGCATCGCCGACTTGGACGCAGACCGGATCGGCGTTCGGCACGCACACGAGGTAGCCGTCGTTCTCCCAACCCGCGGGCGTACCGCACGTGTTGTTCGGATCGCAGTCGGCGGTCGTCGTGCACTCGTCGGACTCGTGGCAGAAGCCGGCGACGCAGTTGTTGCCGGTACCGCAGTCGTCCGAGGTCGTGCACTCGTAGCGACATTCGCCGGTGCCGGTGCTGCGGCAATACGGATTCGGGCCGCCGCGATCTTCGGTGCAGAAACCTTGCAAGCTCTCACCGGGTGCCGCGCAGATCTGATCGCCCGGGCAGACGCCGGCGAGCGTGCCATCGGCTTGGACCGTGAGCGTGCAACTACCGTCGACGTGACAGAACAGATCGGAGCCGCAGCCTTGATCGAGCGGGCAGTCCTTGCCCGTGGTGCAGCTCCATGCGGGCAGCGGCGCCGGCGGCTGGCCGGCGGCGGTGCACAGGCCGCCGAAGTCCGGATCGGCGACGCAGGTCGTGCCGCTCGCACAGTCGGCGTCGGAGCTACATTCGTTGTCGGCGTGGCATGCGTTCGCGACGCAACTACCTCCGCGGGCGGAGCAATCAGCGGTAGTCGAACACTCGATCTGAGCGGTCGCCACGAAGTGCTCGGTCTTGGTGGTACAGCCGGCCAACACGGCCATCGTG
>CAZDGY010000682.1:0-4077 GCA_964504685.1 uncultured Kofleriaceae bacterium
CTGACTCTGCCGCTCGAGGCCGGCAAGTGGCCCGTGGTCGTGCTGGTCACCGGCTCGGGGCCGCAGGACCGCGACGAGTGCGTCCTCGGCATCCGGCCATTCGGGCAGCTCGCTGCGCGCCTCGCGAAGCAGCACATCGCGACGCTACTCGCCGCTCCGAAGACGATCCCGCGCGACGCGCCGTATCGCGAGGTCCCGCCATGATCGCGCGAGTCGCGCTTTGCGCAGCTCTCGCGGTGACGATCGCCGGCGCACCGGTGCATGCGCAGTCGAAGAAGTATCCGCCCGAGCCGGTCGACAAAGACAAAGACGAGGCGACGCACTCGCAGCTGTGGGAAGACGCGCTGACTCCGGCGCGTCACCAATACGACGAGCTGCTGCGCGAAGGCAGCGAGCACCTCGATCGCGGCGGCCCGCAAGAGCTCCAGCTCGCGCTCGAGACGTTCGATCACGCGATCGCGCTGCAGCCGACCGCTGGCGAGGGTTACGTGCGCCGCGCGATAGCGCATAGCGGGCTACAGCAATGGGCCGCGTGTGCCGATGATTTCGTCACCGCGCTCGATCACGCGCGAGTCGCTACCGTCGATGAACGCAAGCGCCTCGGCACCTGCCAAGCGCGCGCCGGCCGATTGGCTGACGCCGAACGAACGTTCGGGCCGATCGCCGCGGCGACGAACAGCGCGGAGCTCTGGCTTCGGCTTGGCGAGGTCCGGCTCGCGATGGGCAAGCTCGACGAGTCGGTCGCTGCGCTGCGCAAAGCCGGCGAGATCGGCGGCGGTGCATTGCCGTGGTGGATGCTCGCCGCCGCACGTGACCGCGCGCTCGAGCCGAGCAATGACTACGTCGATACGACCGGTCGTGCGATGACCGCAGCACAGTACGCCGCTGCGCTCGATCCATCGTTCTCGACAATCGTGAACCCGAGCACGCCACTGCTCGCGGTCGGAGACACTGAGTATCTGCTCGGGCTCGCCTACAGCACCCCGCCGACCCTCGTGCCGCAAGCGAACGTCGGTTTCGGCCTGCCGGCAAGCCATGGCGCGCGCCCCGAGTACGCCCTCGTTTACTTCCGCCGCTACCTCGCGCTCGTGCCAGAAGGCCCATGGCGGCGCCGCGCCGAAGAGCACGTCCGCGAGATCAGCGCGCTGGAACTACCGTCGGAGGTGCGCCGAGTCCCGGGATCGAGCGCGCAGTTCGAGACCGCCGCCGCGCGCTCCGAGGTCCATCGCCATTTGCCCGCACTCCGCGCATGTCTCGCGAAGCTGCCGACCGCGGTGTTCGAGGTGACGATCACGAAGGTCGGGCCGCGCACGCCCGAGACCGTCCAAGATCATCCGATCTATCGCGTCCCGCCCGCCGGGATCAGCGTGGTGTGGTCGCTCGATGTCGACGCCGCGGCGAAGCCCGAGATCGATGCAGCGACGAGCTGTCTCGAAACCGCGGCGAGCAGCATCGCGCTGCCGATTCCGTCCGAGCGCGACACGTTCTACCGCGCCGCGTTCTACGTCACCGCTCCCTAACCGGGGACGGTGTTCACTTTGACAACCGCGTCATAGCGATTCCAACGTGTTACACAGGATCAAGTTGTCAAAGTGAACACCGTCCCCAGCTAACCCTTGAGGAATGCGACGGTGATGCCGTCGCCGCCTTCGTTTGGCTCGCCGGCTCGGTAGTTCGCGATCGCTTGATGTTTGGCGAGGTGCGCGCGGATCGCGGTGCGCAGAGCACCTGTGCCATGGCCATGCACGATGAACGCGGCATCGCGGCTAGCAAGCATGCTCTCGTCGAGAAACCGATCGACGACCGCGACGGCTTCGTCGGCGCGCTGGCCACGGACATCGACGGTCGAGTCGATCGTGCGCGCGGTGACGCGCCCGCCCGCGGGCACCCCATCGATCAGCACGACCGCCGGGCCTTGCGGTTTCGCATCCGGGTCGACCGCGGCGGCTTCCTGCTCCGCACGACGAGCGGCGCGGTGCGAATCGAGCAAGACGTCGGCGATCGGAACGGTCGCATGCATCGCACCGAGCCGGACTTCGATCCGGCCGTCGTGCGGCGCGGCGACGACCTCGGCGCGGCCGAGCTTCGGCACGATCACCGGCACACCGGGCACGAGCTGATCGAGCCGCGGCGCGGTGCCCGGCAACTGCGGGCGTTTCGGCTCGTGCCTCGCGACCTGTGCCCCCGGCGTCACGAGTCGACGCGTTGCAGTACGGACGTCATCGGCGGTCGCGGCCTGCGACTTCGCTCGCACCTCGCGGCGGACGTCGTCGATCTCGCGCCGAGCCGAGCGCAAGGCGGCGAGCGCTTCGCCATGCGCCGCCTTCGCCTGTTTCTCGAACCGCGCGTGCGTGCGATCGCGGTGGATGCGATTCGCGGCGCGCTCGGACTCGGCAGCCTCGAGCTCGGCGAGCAATGCGGCGCGCTCTTCTTCGAGCCGGCGCCGCTGATCGGCGACGATCGCGAGCAGATCTTCGACCTTCGCGATCGTCGGTCCCAACAGCTCGCGCGCTCGTTCGACGATCGGCGCGGCGATGCCCATCCTCTTCGCAACCGCGAGTGCGCCTGAGCTGCCGGGCTCGCCGAGGTGAAGCTTGAAGGTCGGCTCGAGCTTCACTAGATCAAAGCCGACCGACGCGTTCGCGAAGTGCTCGGCCGCCGCGCCGAGCGACTTCAGCCGATCGTAGTGCGTCGTGATCAACGCGGTCACGCCGAGGGCCGCGAGCGCTTCGAGCACGGCTTGCGCGAGCGCTGCGCCTTGGTCCGGATCGGTGCCGACCGCGATCTCGTCGATCAGCACGAGCAGACCGGGCTTCGCCGCGGCGAGCAGCTCTCGCAGGTTCACCATGTGGCCGGAGAACGTCGACAGATCGTGCTCGAGCGACTGCGCGTCGCCGATGTCGGTGACGATGCTCGAGAACCAGCCCATCGCGCTGCCGCTCTCCGCGCATAGGTGCAACCCGGCACGCGTCATCAGCGCCGCAAGCCCGACCGTCTTCAACGCGACGGTCTTGCCGCCGGCATTCGGGCCCGAGATCAGCAGCGTCTGACCGGCCGCTACAGTGACGTCGTTCGCGACGCAGCGCCTCTCGGCGAGCAACATCAGCGGGTGGCGCGCATGGAGTAGCGCGATCCGCGGCGCGTCATCGATGATCGGTTCGGCCGCGATCGTATCGTCGGCCATGATCGCCGCGGCGGCGACGACATCGATCAGCTCGCCGACATCGAGCGCGCGCGTGATCGCATCGGCTTCTTCTGCGATCCAGCCCGACAGCTTGACGAAGATCCGTCGCTCCTCGTCGGCAACGTCGCACTCGGCGAGCTTCATCCGGTTGTTGAGATCAACGATCTCGTCGGGCTCGATGAACAGCGTCTGCCCGCTCTGCGAGGTGCCATGGACGATGCCGTGGACAAACCCCTTGCCGTCGGTGCGCACCGGCAGCACGTAGCGATCCTCGCGCTGGGTGTAGTAGCCGTCTTGCAGGTACTGCGCGAAGCGCTCGTCGGTGAGCAACCCGTCCATCCGGGTCTCGAGCTGGGCTTTGATCGATGCGAGCGCGCGTCGCAACGGCCCGAGCGCATCACTCGCATGATCGACGAGTTTGCCGGTGTCGTCGAACGCTTCGAGGATCGGGTGATAGACGTGGCCCAAGTCGGCGAGATCGTCGACCCGCGCCGCGAGCCGGGGGGCTGCGGCCGAGTGCTCGCGGACATGGGTGCGTAGCTGTGCGAGCGAGCGACACGTCGCTGCGACTGCGACGAGCTCGGCCGCCTCGAGCGCCGCGGACTTTCTCACCCGCTCGATCGCGCCCGCAACATCGGAGATCCCGCCGAGCGGGAGCTTCGCATCGCGCACCGCAAGCTCGCGCGCTTCGGCGATCTCTCGCGCCCGGACTCGCGCATCGTCGGCGAGCTCGAACAACGCGCGCGACTCGACCGCCGCCGCGCCGCGCTTGGTCGCGCACCGCTTCGCCCAATGACCGAGCAACGTCGGCCACCCGAGGTCGCCCAGGGTCTTGTCGTTCGCGCCGCCTTCGGCGGAGCTACGCGTCGGGCTTTCGCCCGACTTGTCGTTCA
>CAZDGY010000683.1:0-4069 GCA_964504685.1 uncultured Kofleriaceae bacterium
TCGCGCCGAACCCGATGATGTTCGACCCCGAGAACATCATCAAGCTCGCGATCGAAGGCGGCTGCAGCGCGGTCGCGTCGACGTTCGGCGTGCTCGGCATCACCGCACGCAAGTACGCGCATCGCATTCCGTACATCGTGAAGATCAACCACAGCGAGCTGTTCTCGTACCCGAACACCTACGACCAGGTGATGTTCGGCACGGTGCGCTCCGCGTTCGACATGGGCGCGCGCGGCGTCGGCGCGACGGTGTATTGGGGCGCGCCCGAATCGCGTCGCCAGCTCCACGAGATCGCCGGTGCGTTTGCCGAGGCGCACTCGCTCGGCATGTTCACCGTGCTGTGGTGCTACGTCCGCAACAACGCGTTCAAGACCGCGACCGCGGATCACAACACGTCGGCGGACTTCGAAGGCCAAGCGAATCACCTCGGCGTCACGATCCAGGCCGACATCATCAAGCAAAAGATGCCGGAGTCGAACGGCGGCTATAACGACCCCGCGCTCAAAGGCTTCGGCAAGACCCACAAGAAGGTCTACAGCGAGCTCACGACCGACAACTTGATCGACCTGACGCGCTACCAGGTCGCCAACTGCTACATGGGCCGGGTCGGCCTGATCAACTCGGGCGGCGCGTCCGGCGAGAACGACCTGCACGACGCGGTCAAGACCGCGGTCATCAACAAGCGCGCCGGCGGGATGGGCCTGATCGCGGGGCGCAAGGCGTTCCAACGCCCGTTCAAGGAAGGGGTGGAGCTACTCAACGCGATCCAAGATGTGTACCTGAGTAAGGACGTCACGGTCGCGTAGCGAGCGGTCGCGGGTCGCTGATACAAATACGAATGCCTCGCCTCGGGGAGATCCTGATCGCGGACGGCCTGGTGTCGGCCGATCAGGTCGAGCAGGCGCTGCGAGCCCAGGTCGTGTGGGGCGGTCGGCTCGGCACGAACCTCGTCGAGCTGCATTGCATCGATCTCGATGGGGTCGCCGCCGCGATCGGCAAGCAGCGCGGACTGCCGGCCGCGCTCGCGCGTCACTTCGAGGCCGCCGACCCGGCGGTGCAAGCCCAGCTGCCTGCGCTGATCGCGGCGCGCTGGGCCTGCGTGCCGTTGCGCCGTTTCGGCGAGGATGCTCGCCTCGCGATCGCCGCGATCGATCCGCTCGGCGCCGAGGCGCGCGTCGTGATCGCCGAGACCTACGGCATCGATCCGGCGCTCGTCGTCGTCGCGCTCGCAGCCGAGTTGCGCATCAAGTACCACCTCGAGGCGGTCTACAAGATTCAACGGCCGGCGCGGTTCCTGCGCTCGCGCGGCCAGAGCATCCCGCCGTTCCCGCTGTTCGAAGCCGATGCGATCAGCGAAGCGGACGACGAGCTGTCGATCCCGATCACGATCGACGAGGACGATGAGCCATCGGCCCCGGTCGAGCCTGCCGAGCCGCTCGATATCGATCTCGCCGGCCTGGCCGACGAAGCTTCGCAGCCTTCGGTCCAGCCCGCTGGCCGCGACCGCCGGCGCTATGTCCCGACCCTCGGCGAAGCAGAAGACGTCGCCCCCGAGGCCGCACTCGGCCGCATCGCGATCCGCCGCGTCGCCGTCGTGCCGCGCACCGCGAGCGAAGCTCTCGACGGTGATGAACCGCTCACGCTCGACACCGCGACCCGAGCGATTCGCCGCAGCAAGGATCGCGACAAGGTTGCCGAGCTCGTGATCGAGGCGATCGAGCAATTCGCGCCGACGTGCGAAGCGGCGGTCTTGCTCGTCGTGCGCGGTGGCGTCGCGACCGGCTGGAAGGCGTTCTCGCGTAGCGACTCGGCGACCGCCGAAATTTCGGTGCCGCTCGATCAACCCGGGCTCGTGCCGAAAGCGATCGAAGCGAACGCGGTGATTCGCGCACATGCGAGTGACCTATCGCCGATCGATCGCCTCCTCCTCGCCGCACTCGACCGCGCCGACGGTGATCTCGCAGTCGCTCCGGTCGCCATCGCGAGCCGCGTGCTGTGCGCGATCGCAGTCGCAACGTCTCGCGACGCCGATCTCGGCCCTCTCGATGCGATCGTCACCGCGTGCGGCACCGCGTTCGCCCGACTGATCCGCGACGCGAGCCGATAGCGGCGGCGGCGCCGATCATCGCGTTGGCGCTCGCCACGATAGTGGTCGTCGGCGTGTGGCGGCGGGTTGCTGCCACTGCCACTGCCACTGCCACTGCCACCGCGATCCGGAGGCACCAGCCACCTCCGGAGGCGCGCGCCCCCGCCTGGACGCGTGCCGCAGCGACAATACGGCCGAGGTCGCCTGGCATAGCCGGTGCTACGAACGGCCCCTATGTCGAATCGACCGTTCCTTCTGCTCGCGCTGCTGTTCGGGCTCGGCACCGTGTGTTTCGCGCTCCCGTACGCCGCCATCTACGATGACTACCAATCGCTGCGCGGCGCTGCCCACGCGACCGGCACGGTCACGAGCATCGAGCCCCACGGCAAGTACGTCGCGGTGCGGCTCGAGTATCAGCACCGCGGGCCCGACTCGAAGCTGTATCCCGGCGAGATAACGGTCTATCCCGAGGTCGACAAGGCGGCGAGCTTCGCGGTCGGCGCCAAGATCGATCTGATCGATGGCGGAACCGCGACGATCTTGCCCGACAAGCTCGAGGGCAGAGCGCCGTCGCCGATCCTGTTGGGCGGCGCGATCGCCTGCGCGCTCGGCCTGCTCGCATCGATCGTGTTCCATGTGCGGCTGCGGCTGCCGCGCGATCCGCGCACGGCGCGCGAGGTCATCGGTGTCGCGCTCGCACGCACGCGCAACGTCCGGCTCGCCGGTGCGATGTTGTTAGCGTTGCTCGGCGCGTTGTTTGCGGTCGTGCCGTTCGCCGATACGGAAGGCTCGGCGGGCGAGCGCATCGGGCTCGGCGTTCTCGCGCTGACGACGCTCGGGTTGGCGGCCGTGCTCGCCCGGATCGCGGATCGGCTGCGCGACGTGGAGCGCAACCCGCTCGTCGACCTGATCGAGCGGAACCCGCACGACATCGCGTGGTTCTACCTGCAGCAGACGCGCGGCCGCTACGGCGTGCAAGTCACCGACGCGATGATCTGGAAGACCGATCGCAAGGTCGAGACCATTCGCGTGGTCACCAAGGACAGTGACCTCATTCTCGCCGAGCTCGCTCGCCGTGCCCCGCACGCGGCGCGCGGCTATTCGGTGGAGACCGAGAAGCTGTACCGCGCGAACCCAGCGCGCTGGCAGAGCTCGGCATCGGTGAGCTAGCCCGGGTTGCAATTGCAGCTACCGCTGGCTCGCGATCACCGCGAGCTCGGCGGTGACCTCGTCTGCGGTGAGCGTCTGCTCGATCGCGACACGCGAGCGCAGCGCATCGTGGATGTTCGCGAAGAAGTTCGAGTCCCACGATCGCTTCGCGACGATCCGCGGCCCGAGGTAGACGACGCGCCGGCCGTCGGCGAGCGCCGGAATGTCGCGCGGCGAGGCGTCGACCGGGAGCCACGAGGCGAGCGAGTCTTGCGCGGTGGTCGGCGGGTGCGCGATCCGCTGCCAGCTCGCGAAGTGAAACCGCTCGTGGTCGGTGACCAGCTCGCGATGCGGGATGTCGCCTGCGGCGACCCCGACGACACGCGGGTCGAGTGGGTCGCCGGCGAGATGGCCACCGCTGATCAACGCAGCCTGCAACAGCGTGAACAGATGCGCGTTCGTAGCGATCGCGTCGAGCCGAGCTCGAAACCCTGTGCGCTCGGCCGGCGCGAGCACGAGTAACTCCAGCTGATCGACGTAGCCGAGCACGAGCCGGGTGAACTGCGACGCGCGATCGAGCTTCGCGACCCCGGGGACGCGCCGCGCGGCAACCCTGAGCTCGAGGCTGCGACACAGATGCGCCATCGCCGCCTGATCGAACATCGTGGCGCTCGCTCGATCCAACGATGGACCCGCCGCGGCGACGAACCGCTCGATGATCGGCAGGCCGGCGATCGCCGCGTCGGCGCCGAGCTCGACCAGCGTGCCGCACGAGATCGCGAGACAGCTCGCGGCTTGCGCGCTCGGAGTGGCGAGCGCTTCGGCGAGGTCGCG
>CAZDGY010000684.1:0-4068 GCA_964504685.1 uncultured Kofleriaceae bacterium
ACCGGCGACCTCGCGGTCTCGGACGCGGAGAATCATCTGATCCGCAACGTCACGTTATCGGGAGTCGTCACCGACATCGCCGGTACACCCGGCGTGCCCGGCACCGCCGACGGCAGCCTTGCGATCGCGTCGTTCGACGAACCGAAAGGGCTCACGACCGACGAGCACGGTGCGCTGTACATCAGCGAAGGCATGGGCCACGACGTGCGCAAGCTCGTAGTCGGCGTCGGCGGATCGGTTCAAACCGTCGCCGGCTCGGGCACGATGGGCTGGATGGACTCCGACGATCCGATGCAAGCGCAGTTCGACGGCGTCGAAGGCCTCGACGTCTCGGCGGATGGCACGCGCATCGTGGTCGCCGATGGCAACGTCGGCGACGGCAGTCCGTTCAATCACGTGCGTGTGATCTCGCCGTAGCGTTACCGTCGCGCTCAGACCCGCGCGATCTCGCCGCTAGCGAGCGCGATGCCTGGGAAGAACGGCTCGAGCCCCGCGCGGATCGGCTCCAGCCACCGTTCGCTACCAGGCCGCGGAAAGAAGTGTTCGAACGTCGCGCCGCCGACGGCTTGCATTGGAAAACCCTCGAGGCAGCCTCGGATGCGGTCGAGTAGCAGCAGACCGTTGACCAGCTCGGCGTCGGTCTGGATCCGCACGGAGATCTGATGCGCGTCGCGCTCGAGCACGAACGCGATGACACCCTCGTCGGCTCGCCACGAACCGATCTCGCCGTCGGGGATCCACTCGACCCGCACCGTGCTCCGGTACGCGATTCTCACGATCACGCGGCGCAGCCGCGGATGCGCGTGCAGCGCGAGCACCCAGCCGCCGAGCGCCAGCTCGGACGTCGGCGACGAACCGACCGTGACGTCCAGACCTACGAGTTGCTCGCCGAGCGGTGAGTCGAGGAGCCAGCTGATCCGCCGGGCGTCGTTGTCCGCGAACCGTCTCTTGTACGGCCCGCGACTGCTTCCAAAGGCAACCGGCGAGTCGTCGTCAGGGGCGAGCGAGATCTCGAGGGCTTTGAGGTTGACCAGCGCGCCGACCTCGAGCGCCGCAGCCCACGCCGACGGATCGTCCACGGTCATGCCACGCGGAAACGGCAGGCCCGTCGGCTCGTCGTTGAAGTTTCTCGCCGCGCCGCTCGACCGACCGATCACCGCCTCGAGTGGAGCTGGCTCCCGCCGCGCGGCGATCCGCGCCAGACCGCTCGGCTGCAGCGATGCGCGCCGCAGCGATCGCAGCACCGGGTGCGTCAGCAGATCTAGAGCTACGTCCGGGTTGTCGGTCACCAACTGACGAGCAGTGCTCCACAGCGGATGCTCGAGCAGCCGGGGCTCGGCGGTCGCGAGGGTGTAGCGAACGCGAGCGCTGTCGAGAAAGCCGCGCACCAGCTCGACCTCTTCGAGATGCGACGCGAGAGGGCCGAGCCACGACGCGCGATGTTGTCGCTCGAGCTGCGCGCGGGCGAGCTCGTCATCGGGGCGGGCGAGCACGGCATCGAGCAGTACGTCACCGGTCGAGACCGTCGCGCCGGCGTCGCGCCGCGCTAGATAGTCGGCATCTCGTGCGGCGAGCCTCGCGAGCTTCTCGCGCATGTCGTGCGCTCCGGCGGCTTGCCGCTCGAGCCTCGCGCGCTTGGTCTTGTCGCGCGTAGCCGCTCGCTGTGGAGCCGCCGCGACGCGCCGAGCATTGGCGACGTCGGTGGACGATTCGCCGACGACAGGTACGACCGCTCGAGCGAGCAGGATCTTCTTGGTTCCGTCGTCGAAGTCGATCGTGAGCTTGTCGCCGGCCCGCCCGACGACGCTTCCCCGGCCGAAGCTGGCGTGCTCCACGCGATCCACGCCAACGACATAGCGTGCGGCCGCCGCGTCTGATGCAACCACGGCGTTACAAGTCAAGGCGCCGATCAGAACGTGTAGGACGCGGTCGCGGTCAGCGTGAGCGGGATGCCCGGTGTGAAGTGCATCTGTTCGACGATCGGGCTCGTCGGTGTAACGCGCGACTCGTCGGCGAACTGCGCCTCGCGCCACGTGCTGTTGAGCAAGTTGTTGAGCGTGAGGTTGACGCCGAGCTTGCCGAACGTGCGGCCGGCCATCAGATCGAAGATGAAGTAGCCCTTCGCGGTCAGCGTATTCGCATCGTTGCCCGGGCGATCTGCGATGCCGCGGCCGCGCAGCGCGATGAACTGCTTGCCCTTCGTGACCGTGATGCCGCCGGATCCCATGAGCTTCGGCGCGAGTGCGACCGCGTTGCCATTGCCGTGGTTGTCGACGAATTCCGAGTGGGCGATGCTGACGTTGGCATCGAGCCGCAGCCACGGCAGCGGATTGTACGCGCCTTCGAGATCGACACCGTACCGGCGAGTGGCGCCCTCGGCGTCGGTCCCGCCGGTGTCACCGTCCCACACGAGCTCGGAGTCGAGGTGGAGGTACCAGAGGTCCGCGGAGAACCGCGCGTGCGGGATCGCGGTCGTGCGCACGCCGGCTTCGGCGCCGAGACCACGAGCGAGCGAGCCCGCGCCGTTCGTTGCAACGTCCGAGCGCGCATCGTTCGAATGAAAGCCTTCGCCGCTGTTCGCAAAGATGTTGAGCTGCGGCGTCGCCTCGATCTCGACGGACAACTTAGGTAACGCGATCGCTTTGCCCGCGGTGCCGCCGGTCGTCGCGCTCGGGTCGGTGCGAGTTGCGGGATTGAGATCGTCGACGTCCCACACGAACTGCTCGATCCGCAGGCCGGGCAACACGTGGACATGCGGCAACACGTGGACGTTCGCTTCGACGTAGGCGGCGACGTCGCGGATGCGATCCTCGGTGTCGTTGCACGGGTTGTAGCCGAGGCCAAAGCAGTCGCCGAGCCGCACGCGTTTCTCGTCGTGCCACAACGCGTTCTCGGTGTCGTCGTTGCGCAGCTGAGCGCCGACCGTGACGAGCGTGTCCATGCTGCCGAGATCGAACCGGCGGTCGTACGCGGTGTTGAGCCCCCACGTGGTGCGCGCATCGGTTTGCTCGATCTCGTCGCCGTGCACCGGATCGCGCGCGAACAGCGTGAAGTCGGAGTACAGCCGCAGCCGATACTCGAGCGCGTACGCCGACGCGCGCCACGTGCCTTCGTGCGAGTCGTGCACCGAGTAGCCGAGCTGGAACGACGTACGCGACGTATCGCCGCCTTCCGACGGATCGAGCGAGCCGTACTGATCGATGGTGCCGTCGGTGACCGCCGATGCGGGCACTTGGCCCGACGCGTTCCACTTGCCCGAGTACCAGTTGGTCTCGAGCTTGAGGTCGCCGCGGCCGACTTGGCCCTGCCACTTGACCAGCGCGTTGCCTTGGCGAAAGTGTTGCGGGTTGTCGAATGGCCCGTCGGTGTCGGCGACTTGCACCGCGATCAGCGAGCGATCGGTGTCGTTGTCGCGAATCTCCGGGCTCGCCATGCCGACGATCCGCCGGTTGTATTGCTCGAGCGCCTTCGGCCCCGCGAGCGGCACGCCACCCGCGATCCAGATCGTCGGTCCGTCGACCTTGTCGATGGTCTTGAGCTCCATCGCGCCGGCGGTGTAGAAGTCGCCGAACCGCGCCGAGTACGGCCCCTTGTGGACGTCGACCGAATCGATCGTCTCCGGGATCAGGAAGTGAGTGTCGGAATAGCCCTGGCCGTGACCGTGGCTCGGCATGTTGACCGGGACGTCGTCGGCGTAGATCGCGATGTCGGTGCCGTGATCGGCGTCGAAGCCGCGGATGAAGTACTGGTCGGACTTTCCGCCGCCCGCGTGCTGGCTGACCATCAGGCCCGGCACCTGGCGCAAGATGTCCGAGACCTGCGTGCGCGAGCGATACTTGAGGTCGTCTTGCGAGAGGTGGACCGACGACGCCGATTCCGCCGGCGCGGTGTCATCGATCTCGATGACCTCGGCAGCGGTCGCGGACTCTTTGAGGATCGCAGCGAACTTCGCGTCCTGTTCGGCGTCGGTGGGCTGAGCTGGCTCTGTCGCCGAGCCCGAGCCCGAATCGGATCCCGAGCCAGCCGCCGAGCCCGAGCCCGAATCGGATCCCGAGCCAGCCGCCGAGC
>CAZDGY010000685.1:0-2290 GCA_964504685.1 uncultured Kofleriaceae bacterium
CGCAGTGGCGATCGCGAGCCCGGCGGTCGCGGCGGTCGCGAGCTCGGTCGCAAACGCTTCGGCGATCGCGGCCGCGGACGCGCCGTCGATGATCAGATCGTCACCGCGGCGACCACCGAGCCCGGCGCGCGCGAGCTCGACGATGTCGGCGAGCCCGATCGCAGCGGCGCCGGCGCTTGCTCGCGCGGTTGCGAGCGCGCGCTCGGTGCGTGCTCGACCGCCCCAGGCCGCAACCGCGATCGCGAGCGCTCGACCGCCGGTCGATGCTGCGTGAAGTTGCTCGATCCGCCGCGCGGTCAGCGCGAGGGTCGTACGCGTGCTCCACTCGATCGCGAACGGATCGGCCTCGGTGCGCAGCGATTGCACGAGATCGATCGCGGCGAGCGCGTGACCGTCGCTGATCCGCGCGAGCTCGGCGGCCCACGTCGTCGGCGGCTCGCGGCCGATCATCGTGCGCACGAGCTCCGCCGCGCCGGCCGCGTCGAGCGGCGCGACCGGATGAAGCAACGCGTGGACCGCGTCACTGGGCGCGGGCGCGCGATCGACGATCGCGATCACCGGCCGGCGCAGGTCACCGCGCGATAGAGCCGCGAGCAGCTGCGATGTGCGCGGATCGGCGGCGAGCTCGATCACGACCAGGCCCGCGTGGAGGCGGATCGCGCGCGCGACTCGCTCGACCCAGCCGCGCGCGGTATCGGGTCCGGTCGCCACCGCTAGCGCGGCGGCAAGCTCGTCGAGCGATCCGGTCAGCGTCGCTGCCGGCTGTTTGCGGCGTGCCACCTCGGCGAGTTGCCAGCGCCGAACCGCCGCTTCGACGATCTGGCCGGTCCCGGCTGCGGCGACTCCGACCGCGAGATGAATTCCGCCGGCTTCGATCGCGCGGGCGAGCGCGGCGATGGTCGGCTCGGCGCCTGGCCACGACGTCGGCGCGGGCGGTGAGCCAACCTTGGCGCGCGCTCGGCGCAGCGCGCCCGGAGCGATCGCAGGCGCGAGCTGATCGAGCTCGTCGAGCACCGCGATCGCCGATGGCGGTCGGCCTTCGAGCTCGCGCGCGACCAGCCGCTTGATCAGATCGGCGAGCGGTGCGACGACGCCGGGCAGGGCAGGCGGCGTGCTCGCGGTGACGATCAAATGCACGAGCTCGCCGAGGCTCGCGGCGGCGAACGGTGGCGCGCCGGTTGCCACCCGGATCGCGGTCGCGCCGAGTCCGTAGAGGTCACTCCGCGGGTCGATGTGCCCGGCGAACGCTTCCGGTGCCATGTACGTCGGCGTGCCGCGCGCGCCGACGCCGTGAGCGAGCCCGAGGTCGACGAGGATCGCGCGACCATTCGCATCGATGAGGATGTTGCTCGGCGACACGTCGCCATGGACCAGACCGGCGGCGTGAATCGCGGCGAGCGCGCCCGCAATATCGGCGAGCAACGCCCACAACGGCTTCGCTCCCGAGCTCGCCCGCGCATCGCACGGGGCGCCGTCGATCCACTGCGCGATGAAGAACGGCGCACCGGCCGCGACGTCATCGATCGGCTCATCGGTTCGCCCGATCTCGAGCACGCGAGGCAACGACGGATGGCGCAGCCGCAACAGCTGCGCGTACTCGTCGATCACGTTCGCGTCATCGCGCGCGGCGAGCTTGAGGGCGCGCGGTTCGCCCGAGGCGACGTCGATCACCTTGAGGACGCGACCGAACGCGCCGCGGGCTACTGGGCCCGCGAGTCGATAGCGACCGAGCACCATCTTCTCGCGTGTCTCGATCGTCGCCACGCTCCCATGTCAACGTTATTGGCAGGTGATGTCAACGCAATTGACAGCCCTGGATCTCCAGCGCGCGCGCCGATCTAGAGGATCTGCCATGTTATCGTCGGCGGGTGCCGGACGACGAGCGGACGCGGCGCCGGGTCTCGGACGAGACCAAGGAGCGGATCGCGGACCTATCGTCCGGTTGGTCGCTAGACGGACCCGCTCCCGCGAAACCGACCGAGCCGGCAGCGGAGCCCGCGCCCGCCGAGCAAGCTGCCGAAACCGCAGCAGGCGAGCCGGAGGGGGCCGAGCCTCGCAAGCGACCGCGTACCGTCCCTCCGCCACCGCCGGGGTCGCAGGCGCGTAAGGCGCTCGAGCAGGCGATCATCGAAGCGGTCGACACGCCGGTTCCGACGCTCACGCCCCCGGCCGATGCGGTGGCTGCGCCCATGCCCAGCGGCGCGACCCGCACGAAGCCGACCCAACCCCCGCCAATTCCCGGTCGCGCGAAGTCGCCGAGCGCACCGCCGCCCGCTGAACGCGCGAAGTC
>CAZDGY010000685.1:2390-4068 GCA_964504685.1 uncultured Kofleriaceae bacterium
CCGAGCGCACCGCCGCCCGCTGAACGCGCGAAGTCGCCGAGCGCACCGCCGCCCGCTGAACGCGCGAAGTCTGTGCCCCCTGCTGCCGAGCGCGCGAAGTCGCCGAGCGCACCGCCGCCCGCTGAACGCGCGAAGTCTGTGCCGCCGGAGCGCTCGCGCTTGCCGAGCGTGCCGCCGGCGATTCCGCCGATTCCGCCGATTCCGCAACCGCCCGAGCGCGCCAAGGCTCCGACCGCGCCGCCGGTCGCTGCCGCCCCGTCCGTCGAGACCAAAGAGCTGACCGTCCCCGTCGGCGAGTTCGACTCGTCGGGTCTAACGCTGACCGACGAGCAACTCAAAGCGAAGTACGCGCACGAGACGGTCGTGCGCGACGCGGCGGATGCGGTGTTGAAGCTGCCCGACCAGCCGCTCACCGTCGTCAAGGAGACGCCGGTCGAAGTGTTGCTGCACGAGACCGCCGAGAAGATGCGCGGCGATCCGACCGTGTCGGATCCATCGACCGCGCGGTTCGAGCGCGGCGATCCGACGAGCGTCGGCAGCGACCGCGGCGATGCGACCACGATCGATCCGCCGTCGGGTGGCGTGCGACGCGCGGGCGTGTTGCGGGCAGGCGCGGCGCTGCGCCGCAAGCGCGGGCTGGCCGGTGACATGCGCTACGTGTTCACCGCGTTGCTCGGCGTGCGGCAAGCGCGGCGCGAGCTCGGCGAGCTCGAAGGCCGACAAAAGACGCGCCAAGAGGCGCGCCGTCGTCATCTAGTCACGCTCGGACGCACCGCGATCTCGGGCGACGGCGTGCACCATCCTTCGCTCGGCAAGTCCCGCGACGAGATGCAAGCGGTCGAGGACGATCGCTCGCGCCACGCGGGTGCGGTGGCCTCGGCCGACGCAGAGCTCGAGCGGCTGACCCGCGAACGCGACGCTCGCGCGAAGCAGCACATCGAAGCGATCGCCGCGCTCGACGCCGAGCTCGTCGACATCGACAAGACCCTCGAGCCGCTCACGAAGGATGCCGCGAGCGTCAAGCGGCGCGCCTCCGGGTTGCGGGACTCGATGCAACGCATCGAGGTCCAGATCGCGCAGACCGAGGCGAGCCTGGTCTCGGTCAAGAGCCAGAAGCAGGAGCGCGCGGCGATCGAAGCGGAGATCGCCTCGCTCAAGGCCGATCGTCAGGCGATCCAAAAGGACGAGCCGAAAATCGCGGCCGAGCTCGATGCGCTCGATCCGCGGATCGCCTCGCTCGAAGCCGCGCGAAGCGAGGCGCAGCGCAAGCGTGCCGAGGCGATCGAGAGCGAGGCTGCCGACATTCGCCGAACCGCCGACATGCGCGATGCGATCGGCGCGAAGCGCAAGGTCGTCGACAGCGCCGCCGCCGAAGCCGCGACCGCGCGCGACCGCGTGCTGTTCGAGCTCGGCGACCGGCTTTATGTCGATCGCCCGGCTACGCTCAGCGCGTTGCTTGGTCCGATCGACACGATCGATCTCGAGCTCGGCGACACCGACCGTCGCATCATGGAGCTCAGAGAGATCATCTCGAACGTAGACCGTGCCAAGGTGGCACGCGGCGCATCGGTCATCGTACTCGGGCTCGCCGCGATCGGCGCGCTCGCACTGTGGTTCTCGCTGTCGCTGTTCTTCCAAGCGAACAAGGGCGCGAGCTACGAGCTCACCGGGCGGGTGT
>CAZDGY010000686.1:0-4067 GCA_964504685.1 uncultured Kofleriaceae bacterium
AGTGCGTCGAACGCGTTGAAGTAGTCGGTGTGACCTACGCCCTGGATCATCGCGATGACATAGAAATCATGGCCGCTCGCGTTGCGCGCGTTGTTGACGATGCCGGTCCACTGCGCCGACGTCAGATCGGTTGGCCGAAAGTAGATCGTAACCACCGGCTTGCCTGCGAGCTTGAGCGCCGATGGGTGGCCCACCGAGAGATCGACCATGTCGACGAGGTCCTGCTCGAGTGCGGCGATGCACGCCGCCTTGCCGGTCGAGCTGCAGTTAGGTAGGCCAATCGCGCCGCCGAATGCGAAGTACCAGCTGGTGTCATCGCCCGGCAGGATCACGTCCGTCATGCCCGCTGCATCCGCGCGATCGAGAAAGCCGAGCAGCGCTTCGTACGTGATCTTGCCCGCCGTGCTCTGGCGGTTGCCGGGATGCGCCGGCCCGCCGTGCGTGCCTGCGAGCTGCACCGACCAGGCGTCGATCTTCGCTCCGTCGTCACACGGCCGGCGGAGCTGCGACAGCATCAAGGCGGTGCGTGCTTTGCCTTCGGCATCGAGTGCGCTCGCCGAATAGATGCCCGCGATCATCCGGCGACGTGAAGCGGTGTCGCGTTGCTCGGCGCCGGTCTTCAAGCAGACGTTGTCGGCGCCGCGCAGGACACACGTAGTGCACGCGTTGGCGTTGTTGCCGTTCCATTCGGTATTGAGCCATCCGGGATCGGGGCCCGGTCCTTGGTGATCGCTGGCCGGAATTCCGAACCAGCTCATCGAGTACATGATCGCGAGGTGAGCCGGCATCTGACTCGCGAGATCCCACTTGTGAACTACGGTGACTTCGTCGGTCGACGTGGTTTCTGGTTCGTCGATGCAGCCGACGATCGAGAGCGCGCTCGCGAGCGCCACGCATGACACGCTGTAACGGAGTGATTTCATCGCTCCGGCGTGAGTGCAATCAGTGCACCACGACCGACGTCAGCCAACTGCGTGGGTTCAGCGTTGGCCAGTCGAGAAGCCATGGGAGCCGAGGTCTCGACGAGTGGGAGCGCGCTGCTCACATCGTCGATCACATCTGTAACAGCGGCCGGACCATCCGGCCTCGTCGAGGAATCGGGCATAGTCCTCGACCATGACGAGCCACGCGGTCGTGATCGCCGGAGCAGGCCCGACCGGCCTGATGTTGGCGGGGGAGCTCGCACTCGCACAGGTCGACGTCGCCATCGTCGAGCGACGCACCGACCAAACGGTCCCAGGCCGGCGCGCGGGTGGACTGCATGCGCGCACGATCGAAGTGCTCGACCAACGCGGGATCGCGGAGCGCTTCCTCGCGCAAGGCAAGGTCATGCAGTTCACCGGCTACGCGATGGTCGCTCTCGACATCAGCGACTTTCCGACGCGCCACAACTACGGGCTCGCGCTGAGCCAAGAGCTGATCGAGCGGACGTTGGCCGCGTGGGTCGACGAGCTCGGAGTCCCGATCTATCGCGGGCTCGACGTGATCGGGTTCGTCCAGGACGACAGCGGCGTCGACGTGGCGCTGTCCGGCGGCGGTTCGGTGCGCGCGCAGTATCTCGTGGGATGCGATGGCGGTCGCAGCGTGATCCGCAAGACCGCCGCGATCGACTTTCCGGGATGGGAGCCTTCGCTCAGCTACTTGATCGCCGAAGCCGCGACGACCGACGAGCCGGCGTGGGGCATCCGCAAGGACGCGCGAGGCATCAACGGCCTCGCAAAAGTCGAGGGCGGCAAGCGCGTCGGCGTGGTGCTGAACGCGCGGGAGGTCAAGCGCGACGCGCCGACCCAGGACGATCTGCGCGAGGCGCTGATCGCGGTTTACGGGACCGATTTCGGTGTTCACGACATCACGTACCTGTCGAGGTTCACCGATGCAGCGCGACAGGCGGCGTCCTATCGAGCGCGCCGCGTGCTGTTGGCCGGCGACGCGGCGCACGTGCACGGTCCGCAAGGCGGACAAGGACTCAACATCGGTGTCCAAGACGCCGTGAACCTCGGATGGAAGCTCGCCCGGGTTGTCCATCACACTTCATCGGAGAGTCTGCTCGACAGCTACCAAGCTGAACGCCACCCGATCGCGGCACGCGTGCTCAAGAACACCATGGCGCAAACCGCGCTCATGCGCGGCGATGACCGAACGAAGGCCGCGCTCGAAAGCGTGTCCGAGCTGTTGACGATGGACGAGCCGCGCAAGCGGTACGCCGGGATGATGTCCGGTCTCGGCATCCACTACGACCTCGGCGCTGGCCACCCGCTGCTGGGCCGCCGCATCCCGGATCTCGACGTGGTCACCGCCGACGGACCGACGCGGGTGTTCACGCTGCTGCACGACGCGCGACCGGTGTTGCTGAACCTCGGCGAGCCCGGCGCCATCGACATCACGCCGTTGCCAGATCGGCTTCGGCTGGTCGACGCGCGACATGCGGGTGCGTGGGAGTTGCCGGTGCTCGGCGCGGTTACGGCTCCTACCGCCGTGTTGATTCGACCCGATGGCTATGTCGCATGGGTCGGAGACGGCACGGACCACGGCCTTCGCGCCGCACTCGCGATGTGGCTCGGATCACCTGCTGCGTGATGTCCGCATCAAACGATACAGCGACGTAACCGGCTCGGGCGTTGCTCGCGCGTAGCGTGGGGTCGTGAAGCGATACGCGCTCGCCGGCCTGATCGCGTTGGGGGTGACGATCGCGATGCTCGTGCCGCATGCTCCGGTCACCGCCGCGCCTGCCAGTTACGACGTCGCGGTCGTCGACCAAGATGCAAAGCCGGTAGTGGGCGCGCTCGTGATCCGACTCGATGGACCCGTGGCCGGCGGCGGCACTGGTTATGCGGTCACCGACGCGCGCGGTCACTTCTCCGTCCCGCAATCCGATTGGTGCTGCGCGTTCGACATCTGGCCACCGGAGGCCCGCGGCGGCCTGTGCGCAGGCAAGGCGCACATCGACTACACCGATCATTCGGGGCGCGTGACAATGCAGCTCGCGAAGATCGATCCGGCGACGGTGCGCGGGCGAGTTGTCGATTCGCGTGGCAAGCCGGTCGGCGGCGCGCGGGTCGAGGTGCTCGCGGAGGTGCTGCCGAGTTGTAACGGAGACATCCTTCACCTCGACCCGGTCACGACTGCCGCCGACGGTGGATTCTCGTTCTCGGTGTTCGATGGGCAAGCCGAGGTCTACGTGACCGCGCAGGGGTTCGCGCCGCACGATGCGCTGCTGCGGACGGGGAAGCCGATCACGGTCGCACTCGACGAAGGCGCAAGTTGGCGCGGCCGTGTGCTCGGTGCTAGTGGCAAGCCACTGACCCACGCGAAGATCTCGGCCACGTGGGGGGACCGCCCGGCGCTCGACCTGCCCTTGGTCGCCGGTGGTTTCGACATGTCCGGTTTGATCCCCGGTCCCTACACCGTGCGGATCGAGGTCACCGACGACTCGGTGCTCGCGACGCGATGGGAGGTGCGGACGGTGACGCTCACCGATCACGAGCACCACGTCGAAGATATGCGGTTCGCGAGCGGCCTCGACATTTCGGGGGTGATCAGCGACGCGCATGGTTGTGTGATCGCCGCGCCGGCCGAGTACAACCGCAACGGCGTCTCCGATGCGCGGGTTCACACCACGCCCGATGCGGCCGGCCGGTTCGTGTTCCATCAGCTATCGCGAGGCAAGTGGGTGATCTCGAACTGCATCCAGTTTCCGACCGTCGTCGTCGTCGCCGGTACGAGCGGAGTCGTCGTTCCCGCGCCTTGAGCGGCGTGATACACGTCGCGCGTGGCGCTCGATCCTGACTTCATATCCGACTGTCCGTACGCCGATCCGCTGATCGACGACATCCTCGCGATCGATCATGCGACTAGCTCGATCACCGCCCGCATGCCGACCCGCGAGGATCTGCCGATCACGCGCGACCAGCGCGCCCACCCGGAGCGCCATCCTCGGCACGTCTCGGGTGGTCTGATGATTCACGCGACCGGCATCATGGGATTCGCGCACGCGTATTTCGTCTTGGGGATGCGCCATGCGGACGGCTGGATCGGCTATGGCACGCACATCCACAACGCGCGGTTCC
>CAZDGY010000687.1:0-4066 GCA_964504685.1 uncultured Kofleriaceae bacterium
CGTCGAGGCGATAGCGCCCTTCGAGCGTGATCCCGACCAGCCCGGCCGCGAAGCTATCGTCCGCCACGACCGCCCTGGCTAGAAGCGCATGCCGTGCTTGACCCGGAACGTGAACCAGTCCCAGGCGAGGTACGCCGCTCCGGCGAGTCCGATCACGCCGATCACCGGCGCGCCCGCTGCGATGACGACGGCGCCGCCGACCGCAGTGGCAGCGGCAATGCCACCCTTGCGTTTGGCCACGACTTTGTTGCGCTGGACCAACGAGCTCACTGGCGCAAAGCCTAGCATGACCGAGCCGGAGGGCCCTCGCCGTAAGGAGTCGGCCGTCCTTAGCTTTGCACGGGCGGCCGATCGGTCAAGCGGCTCGGGCCGTGGTCGGCTAGACACGCCCGGCGCGTACCTGGAGACACGATCAGGTATTCACCGCGGCCTCGCCGCGATCGGACCTGGCCTCGACGGTGCAGTCACTGGGGGCACGTGCCCGGCCGTGATAGAAAGGACGTAGAAATGTCGTCAGGTACCAGAGCTCGGCAACGCGGCGCGATCATGCTCGGAATCGCCGGTGGGATGCTCGTCGCCGCAGGCGGTTTGACCGGCGCGTACTACGTCGTCGCGACCCGCAGCGAGGCGCGCGCCGCAACGGTCACCCAGCCGCCCGCGAACGACAAGGTTCATCCCGGCGCCACCGCGAGCCCCGCGCTCACCGCGTTGCTCGCGAAGCAGGTCGAGGTCACCGCCACCGGCACCACCGAGAAGCTGACGTGGGCCGACCTGGGGATCGAAGTCGATCCCGGCGAGCTCGCGCGGATCACCGCGGACACCGCGGATCAACTAACCGCGCTCGGCGCCAAGGCAGCGTTGCCGGTCCGCATCGATCGCGACAAGGCGACGAAGCAGCTGCTCGCGCTCAAGGCGAAGACCGACCGCTCGCCGACCGACGCGTACCTCGATCTAGAAGAGCGGAAGATCCACACCGACACCCCCGGCCAAGGCATCGACGTCTGGGCCTCGCTGCCGAAGATCGAGGCCGCCGCGCGCCAAGGTGCCGCGAAGGTCGAGCTGGTCTCCGTGCCGATCGCCGCCGGCGTCACGAAACAGACGCTCGGCATCGACGACATCTCGAACGTGCTCGGTCACTACAAGACCGGATTCCCGGTGTTCGATCGCGATCGCAACTTCAACCTCAAGCTCGCCGCGAGCAAGATCGACGGCACGGTGTTGAAGCCGCACGAAGAGTGGTCGTTCAACGGCCAGGTCGGCGAGCGCTCCGAAAAAGAAGGCTACAAGATCGCGCACGTGATCACCGCCGGCGAAATGGTCGACGGCCTCGCGGGCGGCACGTGCCAGATCTCGACCACGCTATTCGGCGCTGCGTTCTTCGCCGGCCTGGACATCGTCAAGACGACGAACCACTCGCGACCGAGTGCGTACACGCCGCTCGGTTTCGACGCGACCGTCGTGTGGCCCGACACCGACCTCAAGCTCAAGAACCCGTACGACTTCCCGGTCGCGATTCACTATCGCGTCGCGAACGGCGAGGCGGTCGTCGAGGTGCTCGGCAAGCCGCGGCCGTACGACAAGATCGTGTTCGCCCGCAAAGTTCTCGAGGAGACGCCGTTCGAGACCGACGAGCGGCTCGACGACGACATGCCCGATGGCCAGACCTCGCTCGATCAAGCCGGCTTCGACGGTTACAAGCTGACCCGGTTCCGCCGGTTCTTCCAAGGCAAGAAGATGGTGCGCGAGGACAAGTGGACGGTGAACTACAAGCCGGTCACCGAGTACGTCCGCCGCGGTACGAACAAAGATCCGAACGCGAAAATGCCGCCTGCGAAGGAAGTGCACGCGCTCAAGGCGCCGAGCAGCGACGAATACTCGATGGCTCAGTAGCTACGAGCCGTACGGGTCTGCGACGTCGACGGGATTCGCTTGAGGCGCCGCAGGTGCCTGCGAGTTTCCGCAGTTGAGGTTCACGTTGGAGCCTGAGATCGTCACCGACTGACCGTTGATCTTCGCGGTCGCGTCGGTGCCCCACGCCATCGTCGAGCCGGCGTGAATCTCGAGGTTCTGCTTCGCGGTGAACTCCGCCGACTTCGCGACGATCGTCATGTCATCGGCCGGCGACTGAAAGCACACGTCGCCTTCGAGCGCTTCGATGATGATCTTGTTGTTCTTAGCGTCGAGCGTGATCCGGCCCTTGCCGTCGCCGTCTTCGATCATCACTTGGGGCGAATCGCTATCGTCGAGCATCACGCGCGAGCCGCTGCGCGACTTGATGACGCGATGCGGGTTGTTGTCGCCTTGCGCGTTCTTGTCGCTCGGCTTGTCCTTGCCGTTCCACAGCGCGCCGACGACCAGGGGGCGATTCATCTCGCCGTGCTCGAAGATCACGAGCACTTCGTCATCGATCTCGGGGATGAAGAACCAGCCGCGGTTCTTGCCGGCGCCGAGCATCACGATCGGTGCCCAGAACGTGGCGTCGTCCATCGACAGCACGGGCATCTTCACTTTGACGCGCCCGATCTTCTGCGGGTCCTTGTTGTCGGTGACGATCGCGATCACCGGCTCGTAGACGCGCGTGCCCTCGGCCTCCGACATCCGGATGTGCTCGGCGAACACGTTCGCGAGGTCGTAGTACCCGGGCATGGCCTAAGCTTACTACGGTCGGTCGGACCCCGAGCTTCCCGATCCGGGTTCCGTCGGTAACAGCCCGGGTTTGGCCGGCAATGGCAGCGTGCCGAGGATCTCGAGCGTGGCGTCGTTCACCGGCATCGCACCCGTCGCGTGGGCTTTGGTGCCGGTCGCATCGGTCGCGACCAGCCCTACCGCGAGCTCGCCGGTCCAATCGGCTGGGATCGTCACCGGGAAGCGTTCGCGGATCGTCTCGCCGGGCCGCCAGCGATCGGTCGGGAAGAAGCCGTCCGCGGTCAGGCGCGAGGTCGTGTGCACCGCCTTCGCCGGCACCGGATCGGTCGCAGGGTGCTCGGCATCGATCGGCCAGACGACGAGCTGCAGCTTGTAGACCGCGTCGGTGTGCTCGCGCGTCGAGAAGAACACGTGGATGTCGGCTTTGCCGCCCGGCACGAGCTGCTGGTTGTCGGAAACGCCGATGCCCGCGATCATGATCTTGCCGTCGGCGATCGTCTGGTTCGTGGTCGCGACCGGCGGCGCGGGCGGTCCGGCGAGCAACACGTCGCGGATCCGCTCGGTCTGTTGGTTGAACGTCGAGTCGCGCGAGTAGACGACGCGCTCGAGCCATTGATCGAGCGCGGCCTTCATCGTGTCGAACGCCGGCGGATGCTTCGACGCGAGGTTGTTGTGCTCGGTCGGATCGGCTTTGAGATCGAACAGCTCGTAGATGTTCGAGTGCATGTAATAGATCAACTTGTAGTACTGCGAGATCGCCGCGCGCTGCGGGTTCGGCAAGTTGGTCTCGGCGAATACGATGCGGTCGGGGTTGGACTTGCCGTAGAAGATCGCGGGCACCTCGCTCTTGCCCTCGAACGACAGGTCGTGGACGTCGATGCCGGCGAGCTCCGCGATCGTCGGCACGATGTCGAGGTTGGACACCGCGCCATCGATGGTGTGCGGCGCGTTGTCTGGGACGTAGAAGATCATCGGCACGTGCTGCAGCTCGTAGTACAGCGCGGTGCCGTGAGTGCCGAGCGGCACGTTGTGCTCGGCCATGCTGTCGCCGTGATCGCTCGTGAGCACGATGATCGTGTGCGAGATCTCGTTGCTCGGCATGCGCGCGAGGTCGTCGAACAAGCGGCCGATCTGCTGATCGGTCCAGCGAATCTCGGCATCGTAGAGGTCGGGCTCGCTCGAGCCGTAGTCGATGACGTCAGGGTGCGCGACGTAGCGACCGTGCGGATCGATGTAGTGCGCCCACAGGAACCACTTGTGGCCTTGCTGCCGCGTGATCCATGCGAGTGCGTGGTCGGTGACTTTATCGGCGGCGACCCGAAACGGATCCGGCGTCTTGCCGATCGAGTTGTCGTAGTCGTCGACACCTTGGTCCATGCCCCAGTCGTTCCAGTACTCGTGCGACGCGATCACGCCGGTG
>CAZDGY010000688.1:0-4065 GCA_964504685.1 uncultured Kofleriaceae bacterium
CGATCACGATGTCGGCGAGCGGACCGACGTGCCGCGCGAGCTGGTCGCGGCGATCACGCGGGGCTTGGCCGACAAGCCGGCGCAGCGGTGGCCGTCGATGCGCGAGCTTGCCACGGTGCTCGCGCCGGCAAAGCATTCCGCGCGCTGGCCGTGGCTCGCGGGTGCGGCGGTCGTCCTCGCGGCGGGCGCGATCAGCTTCGCGTTGTGGCGCGGAGCTGCCGGATCGAGCTGCGACGGTCCGAGCGCGATCGATTCGGCGTGGGGGCCGCGCCAGCGCGACGCGATCCGCGCGGGATTCGCCGCCGGTGCGACCGGAATCTCGCCGGACCCGACGTTCGCGACGCTCGACAAGTGGAGCGATCATTGGCGCGAGGTCGCGGTCGGATCGTGCCGCGCGACCGAAACCAGTGGGCAATCGCAGCAGCTCGGTGATCTTCGCACCGGCTGCCTCGCGCGCAAGCTCGACGAGGTCGAGGCGTTCATTCGCGTCGTGACCAAGCCCGATCGCGCGGTCGCGGTTCAGGCGGGTCGCGCTTCACTCCCAGAGCTCGGCGAGTGCTCCGACGCGAGCGGCTTGCTCGGAGAGCCTGCGCTCCCGGCTGACCCGCAAAAACGCGCGACGGCCGCGCGGTTGCGCGGCCTGCTCGACGACGGGTGGGCGCTGTTCTTGGTCTCGCAGTTCGACGCCTCGACGAAGATCCTCAGGCCGTTGCTCGCGCAAGCCGAGCGGCTCGGCTACCCGCCGCTGATCGGCCAGATCAATCGCGCCCTTGGCCAGATCGACTACGCGCGGGGCATCGACATCGACGCGGCGGAGACCGAGCTCTACGCGGCGATCGCAGCGCAGCCGTGGCGTCACGACGAATCGATCGCGAGCACCTGGGTCGAGCTGATGTGGATCGTCGGCTACCTGCGCCATCAGCCGACGGAAGGGCTCGCGTTCGCGCCGCTCGTCCAGGTCGCGGTCGACCGCAGCGGGAATCGGCAGCTCGCCGCGTCGCTCGTCTACAAGCTCGGCGTGATGCACCAAGAGCTCAAGCAGTACGATCAGGCCGAAGCACTGTTCGAGCGCGCGCGCAGCGAAGCCGAGGCGATGCACGACGTCGACGGCATGACAACGCTGCTCGCCGCCGAGGTTCAACTCGCGGCGCTGCGCGGCGACCGCGACAAGGAGCTGGGCTTGGTCCAGCGCACGATCGCGATGACCGACCGACTCGGCGACGACAGCCGTGACGATCACGCGATGATCCTGCTCCAGATGGGCCAAGATCTCGTCCGGCTCGGCAAGCTCGACGATGGCGTCGCCGTGCTGCGCCGCGGGGTGACCGTCGCGGGCGATCCGGCGGATCTGCCGCGCACTGTGGCAGCGCTGCACATGGCGATCGGCGAAGCGCTGCGTCAGCTCGGCGATCTCGCAAATGCCGAGAGCGAACATCAGACCGCGCTCGCGGTCGCCGACCGAGCGCTGTCTCCGACCGGCGTGTTGACCGTGGAGATCTTGTTCAACCTAGCCAGCGTCGAGAACAAGCGCGGCGACGACAAGCACGCCGAGGTCGCGATCGAGCGCGCGCTGACAATCTTGCACGGTGTGCAGAAAGACGGTGGCGATGTCGAGCAGTACCTCGGTGAGACCACGCTGTTGCACAAGCTCTCGCAGATCCAGCTCGGGCTCGGCGACAGCGCAGCAGCGATCACGACCGCGAAGCAAGCGCTCGAAACCGGACAGCGCGAGCAGATCGACTCAGACATGTACGGCGCGGTCCACACCGACCTCGCGCGCTCTCTCTGGGCGAACGGTCAGCGCGACCTCGCGCGCCAGGCGATGCATCAAGCCGCACTCGACTATCAGCTCGCCGGCGACACCGCGAAGCAGCAGGTCTCCGAGGCTTGGTTGCGTGACCCGAAGTGATCAGCGCCAGTTGCCGGCTTCGTCAAACAACGGCGGCTTGCTGCGCGACGCGGCGTTGCCGGTGAACGCGAAGCTAGCCGAGCTTTGACACGGTGACAGCGTGACGACATGCTTCGTCGAGTCAGCGGGCTCGCTGCGAGGCGCCGTACGCGACAACTCGATCGCGCTCGCGGTGAACGTCGGCGTACAGCTCAGCGTGTCGTGCAGCACGTCGGTGCCATCCTCCTTGCCGCCGGCGTGCGCGTTGAAGCGCGCGGCGGTGACGACGCTGCCGCACGCCGGCTGTCCGGCGCTGTCGATCTCGCACAACAGCGCGAACGACTTCTCCGCCCAACTGAACCGACCGATGCTGCACGTGTAGCGGAGCGTGAGCCGGTCGCCGACCGCGCCGACCGCGTCGAGGTCGCAGGTGTCGCGATTCTCGGCGCGACCGAGGACCGGGCTGAGGAACCAGCCCGCCTTGGTGTGCAGCGCCAGGTGCCAGAACCGCGGCTCGTCGGGCGCGGTCGTGACTCGCTTCACGATCGCCAACGTGTCGGCGCCGACGGCGGGCGGCGGTTCCAGCTCGTGCTCGGTAAGATCGGAGCTCCAACTCGCTAGGTTGGCGCCGGTCATCGCCTCGGGATCGCTGAACGGGCCATCCCATCGCTCGGCGGGGGCAGCGCTGGCGACGGCGCAGAAACCACAGAGCGCTACGGCGATTGCACGGCCTCGCATGTCGCGAAGGCAACGCGTCATCGAGTCGGCTTGTTCCGCGCTACAGCACCTCGTGCCCGGCCAGCGCGGACAGCGTTTGGCTAAGCCGAAACAGCGGCAAGCTCACATCGCTGTCGACGGTGGTGCGCCGGATATCGAACCGCGCGGTGTGGCCCGGGCGATTGATCCCGCCGTAGTACGAGAAGGCGGCGCGATAGCCAGACCGTTCAGCTGCTTCGATCGTCGTAGGCGAGAACGCGTGGCGCGAGCCGACCGGGTATGCGAGCACGTCGGCCGCTATCGGCAGCGCGGCTTCGAGGATCTGTCGCGACTTCGTGAGCTCGTGCAGCTGCTCCTCGAGCGTCAGCTTCGCGAGGAGCTCGTGCGAGTGCGTATGCGAGCCAATCGACATGCCGCCGGCGACCATCTCGGCCGCTTCTTTCCAGTCGAGGAAGATCCGTTCGGGGATGGTCGGCTCGATCCGGCACGCTTGGGCGATCTCGTCGATGAAGCGCTCGGGATCGGTCATCGCCGCGGACTTGTAGATCTGGAGCAATCGGCGCAACACGATCGGGCGCGGCTCGCGTTCGAGATCGAAGTCGAGCGCGGTCGGATATTCGAGGTGCAAGCGGGGCTCGCGGGTGCGGCGTACGTAATCCGCGATGCGGTCCCACCACGGCAACCGGCTCTCGCCGACGAACGACGTGGTCAGAAAGAATGTCGCCGACACGCCGTGATTGCGAAGCGCCGGGTATGCGAGCCGATAATTGTCGGCGTAGCCATCGTCGAACGTGATCAGGACGGCGCTGCCGCTGCGCAAGCTCGGTCGGTCGAGCCACGCGAGCGCTTCGTCGAGAGAGATCACGCCGATTCGCTGCTTGAGGAATGCGACCTGCGCGTCGAAGTCCTCGGGCGTGGCCGAGTACATCTCCGGGTCATAGATGGCGTGCGCCGCATCGCCGATGCGATGATACGTCAGCACGATCAATCGACGCCGTTGCGGCAGCGACGCGAGCGCGCGGGTCAGGCCGAGTCGATCTGACCACGCCGCGAGTGCCGCCTTTGCCGCGCCGCGATTCATGACGGCCTCGCGTTGCGCCGTCGCCACCACGCTCGCAGATCGCGCGCCCGATCCTCGATCGTGAATCGCATGCGCGGGCGCCGGATCACGCACCAGCGCAGCTCGCTCGAACCGGTCGCGAGCGACTTCTTGTAGCGAGCGTCGCCACCGAGAAAGTCGTAGATCCGATGGCCAGCGCTCGCGTTGTGCCGGATCGCTTCGACGTGGCAGACCAGCCCGGGCTTGAGCTTGTTGTCCGCTTCGTACGCCATGCCACTCTGATAGAACGACACGATGCCGTCGTGGACGAAATTGTAGAGGCAGCCGATCGTCGCGGCGCCCGACCGCACTCGCACGAGCTGGATCTCGCCGTGCGCGAAGCGTTGGTCGATCAGGCGCT
>CAZDGY010000689.1:0-4065 GCA_964504685.1 uncultured Kofleriaceae bacterium
CATGATGGCCGGCGCCGCGCTCGAGTCCTCCCATGCGGTGCTCGTCGCGATCTCGAGCGCGGCGAGCACCGCATGGGAGGACTCGATCCAAGCCCACGTGTTCGCACCGCTCGGCATGACGAGCTGCGGGTTCGGACCGAATGCGACCGGCGACTCCGACGACGAACCGTGGGGCCACACGCTGGTCGACGGCGTGCTGACGCCGATGAACGTCGACAACCCGCCCGCACTCGGTCCGGCGGGCGTCGTGCACTGCTCGCTCGCGTCGTGGCTCGCATTCTTGCGCGATCATCTCGCAGGCGCGAACGGCGCGCCGACGACGCTCGGCCTCGCCCCCGCGACGTGGCAGATGCTGCACACGCCGTATTCAGGCAGTAACTACGCGCTCGGCTGGATCGTGGCCTCTCGACCGTGGGCCGACGGTTTCGCGCTCTCGCACGCCGGCTCGAACACGCTCAACGTCGCGGACGTGTGGATCGCGCCGGCGATCGATCGCATCTTCATGTCGGTCGGCAATCGCGGCGACACGCCGGCCTTGACCGCCGCCGACGCGGTGATCGGCGATCTCGTGACGCGATTTCCGGTCCCGTAGCAAAACAGCGGCCGCTCCGTCGGTGAAGCTCAGTTTCTTGAGACTGCCGCGTTCGCGAGGCGGGCGATTTGCGATCCGCGCTGGTACGTCTGTTGCTACCGTCCGCGCCATTATTCGCACCGGGTTATTCGCGCTCTTGCTCGCTGGCTTTTCGACCCACACCACGCACGAGACGGCCGACGCGTCGGCCGCCGATTCCTATGTCGCGCCGGACGCTCCTCCGGGACCGGTCGCGATCGTGACCGGGCTCATGCACCCGGCCGATCTCGCGGTCGATGCCACGAACGTCTACTTCCTCGACCTCGACGCGCACAGCGTGAGCAAAGCGCCGCGCGACGGCGGGGCCGCGACGCCGCTCGCGACCGGATTGTCATCGCCGTACGGAGTCACCGCGGTTGGTGGCAACGTCTACTGGACGAACGCGGGCGACAGCACCGTGATGTACGTACCGATCGCCGGCGGCGACAAGCAGAAGCTCGCCGATGCGTCGTTGCCGTGGAACATCGTGTCCGACGCGTACAACGTCTACATCACCGATCCCGGCTCGGGCACGGTGAAGAGCCTGCCGACCGCGCCCGGTGCGGCGATGACGCTCGGGACCGGCGAGGGCCCGTTCGCGCTCGCGATCGATGCGACGAACGTCTACTACACCGATCAACCGGGCGGCACGATCTCGTGGGCGGCGCTCGATACCCCGGGGGCGACGCCGTTGGTGTCCGGCCTGCACAAGCCGTGGGGCATCGCGCTCGACGACACGACGGTGTACTGGACCGACAACATGGACGGCATGGTCTACTCGGTCGCGAAGAACGGCCACACCGCACCGATGATGATCGCGTCGGGTCAGAGCAACGTGAAGGACATCGCGGTCGATGCGACGAACCTCTACTGGTACGACTTCGGTACGAACGCGATCATGACGATGGCAAAGACCGGCGGCACGCCGACCGTGCTCGTCTCCGGTCAGCCGATCGAGACCGGGTTGGTCGTCGCCGACGGCTACCTCTACTGGTCCAACTCGATCGCGGGCACGGTCGATCGCTTCAAGCTGTAAGCGTTGGTTAGCTGGGGACGGTGTTCACTTTGTCAACCGGCGTCCGACCGCAAGCTACGCGTTGCGCGGTTGGACTGCGCTCGTGACCGTGAGCTGCGTCGCGCGATTGCGCGTCTCGATCTGGATCTCGACCGCCGACGCATCGATCGGCACGTAGCGAGCGATCACCGCAGCGATCTCGTTGCGCATCTCTTGCAACCGCCCGCCATCGAGGCCGGTGCGATCATGCGCGAGCACGAGATGCAGCCGACCCTTCGCGACTTCGCTGCTGGGACGCGTACCGAAAATATTCTTGAGCCACATCAAAAACGTCCTCACGCCGGGGTCGCCGACAGGCCGAGCGCGCGGCCGATACGAGTGAAGAACCCAACCGGTGCTTTGTCCTCGACCTCGTGCCCGGCGAGCGCCTTCGCGATGCGAATAAATTCCTTCGCCGCGAGCGACTTGCCTTCGAGTACCGCCGGCACGCCTTTGTTCGTCGTCGCGATCACTTCGTCGTCGAGCGGGATCGCACCGAGCATCTCGAGCGCGAGGATCTCGATGACATCAGCTTGCGACAGCATGTCGCCGCGCTTGACGAGGTGCGCCGAGATTCGATTGACCACGAGCCGCGCCGGGACGTCGGCGGCGGCGAGCAAGCCGACGACGCGATCGGCATCGCGAATCGACGAGACTTCTGGGGTCGCAACCACGACCGCTTCGTCCGCACCCGCGATCGCGTTCTTGAACCCCTGCTCGATGCCGGCCGGGCAGTCGATCAGCACGAAGTCGTACGTGGTCTTGAGCTCGAACACGAGGCTGCGCATGTCCTCGGGCGTCACCGCATCTTTGTCGTCGGTCTGCGACGCCGGCAACAGCCACAAGTTGTCGAGCCGGCGATCTTTGATCAGCGCCTTCTGCACCGTGCACTTGCCTTGGATCGCATCGACGACGTGATAGACGATGCGGTTCTCGAGGCCCATCACGACGTCGAGGTTGCGCAACCCGATGTCGGCGTCGATCAGCACGACGCTGTGCCCGAGCTGCGCGAGCGCGGTACCGAGGTTCGCGGTAGTGGTCGTCTTACCGACCCCTCCCTTGCCCGACGTGATGACGATGGCTCGACCCATGATGTGTGACTCCTAGAGGCTGGTAGCGAGGTTGCGCGGGAGCTTGCCGAGGTATTGCTCGACGACGATGCCGTCGCCGTTCGCGTATGCGATTTCAGTCTGCGAAGCGGGCGTGTCGCTGTCCGCAGCGCGCGCGACCATCCGGCCGATGCGCAGCTGTTGCGGCTCGAGCCGGAGCGCGAGGATGAACCCGACGTCTTGGCCGATCGCAGCGTGCGCGGTGCCGCGTAGCCGACCGAGCACCATGATGTTGCCGGTCGCGCGCACTTCGGCGCCCGGGTTGACGTCGCCGAACACCACGACGTGACCGGTGTGATCGAGGATCACGCCGGACCGCACCGGCCCCACGACGAGCCGCGTGCCGCCCGATGCGGTGTGAAGCTCGGTCTCCGGCGTTGCGGCGAGCGCGAGCGGCACCGCGGTCTGGGTCGGCTCTTCGAAGCCGAAGCCCGGGTCGCGCTCGGCGTTGGCGAGAGCGGCCAGCGCGGTGAACGTCTCGAGATCGGTCGCCGTCCCGGGGATGAGATCGGCAGCGGACAGCTCGGTCGGCGCCGGGTCGGAGTCGGTCACCGCGATCGCGGTGTTCGTGCGCTCTTCGTCGCCGAATTCCGCCTCGGTCGGCGCCGAGCCGGCCGCTAGGTTCGGCTTGGGCACCGCGGTCGCCACGACCTCTGTGATCCGCAGCGCGAACTTGGTCGCGAGGTCGTCGAGCCGGGCGAGGCAGCCAGGCGCCAGTGGCCCGTCTTCGACCGAGACCTTGACGTCGCTGCCGCGGAAGAAGGCCGGCGCCTCTTCGAGCCGGGCAGTCAGCGCGGCGGTGATCGCGGCGGCCGAAGCGCGGCCATTGACCACGACCTCCAGCCCGCGCGCGGTTCCGCGCAGCAGTGCAGCCGGTCCAGACAGCTCCGGTACAACCGGGGACAGCTCGGGCTCGATGATGGCGTGGGCTGCGTCCATGGGTCTCCCATCAAATGGCTAGTCCACTTCGCTGTGGCGGGGCAACTTTTCACGCGAAAACGGGACCGCTGCCCAGGAAAGGTGACGCTGTCGCTTTTGTCAACTTGCGTCGACCAGCTCCGCCCCGATCATCGCGTGATCTAACGACTTACGTGGTGACGCTGTCGCTTTTGTCAACTTGCGCCGGCGCGACCCCGGCACTTGCAGCTCCCCACTCGGCATGTGACACCACAAGGGGATGGTCCGTCGCCACGTGCTGGCCGCACTCGCCGCGGGGATCGCCGCGGGCGACGAGGATGCTGCGCGCGCCGCGATCGGCCGGATCGATCCGGTGCTGCGCCGAGTGGCCCGTC
>CAZDGY010000690.1:0-4058 GCA_964504685.1 uncultured Kofleriaceae bacterium
TTCCCGGACAAAGCTCGCGAGCTGAACGCGATCTACTGCTTCAAGATCTCGGGTGAAGGCGGCGGTGAATGGACCGTCGACTGCACTGCGAACCCGCCGACCTGCACCAAGGGCGACTCGGGCAAAGCGCAGTGCACCGTGGCCGTCGCCGGCGACGACTTCAAGACGATGCTCGGTGACCCCAACGCAGGCATGCAGCTCTACTTCCAGGGCAAGCTCGCGATCACGGGCGACCCGATGCTCGCGATGAAGCTGCAGCAGCTGTTCGAGATCGCCCGCCCCGCGAAATAGTCGTGAAGGGGCCGCTCGCCGACGCTCTGAGCGGCATCCGCGTCCTCGATCTGTCGCGCCTGTTGCCCGGCCCGTACCTGACGATGGTGCTGGCGGACATGGGCGCCGACGTCGTCAAGATCGAGGATCCGCGCGTTGGCGATTACCTGCGCGCGTTTCCGCCTAGCAAGGGCGGGATCGGCGGACGCTATCTCGCGGTCAACCGCGGCAAGCGCTCGCTCGCGCTCGACCTCAAGGCGCCGGCCGGACGCGACGCGCTGCTCGCGATGGTCGGCAAGGCCGACGTCGTGGTCGAGAGCTTCCGACCCGGCGTGATGACCAAGCTCGGCGTTGGCTACGACACGCTCGCGGCGCAGAATCCAAAGATCGTCGTGTGCTCGATCAGCGGCTACGGCCAGACCGGGCCGTACGTCGAGCGCGCCGGCCACGACCTCGACTACATCGCGCTCGCCGGTGTGCTCGCGATGGGCGGCCCCGCTGGAGGGGCTCCCGTGATGCCAGGGGTGCAGATCGCCGATCTCGCCGGCGGTGCCTTGTGGAGCGCGACCGCGATCCTCGGCGCGCTCGTCGGTCGTGAACGGACCGGTAAAGGCGCGCACCTCGACATCTCGATGACCGAGGGTGCGCTCGCGCTGCTCGCGGCGGAGCTCGGCAACCTCGATTGCGGCGCGAAGCCGACGCGGGGCACCGAGACGCTGAACGGCGGGCTCGCGTGTTACGGCGTGTATCGCGCCGGCGACGATCGCTATCTCGCGGTCGGCGCGCTCGAGCCGAAGTTTTGGATCGCGTTCAACCAGGCGATCGGGCGCGCGCCCAACGTCGCCGAGCTGATCGCACCGCCCGTCGACCAACTGCGCGTTCGCGCCGAGATCCAAGCGATCCTCGCGACCAAGCCGGCGGCCGCGTGGCTCGAGATCTGCGGCAAGCACGACTGCTGTGTCGAGCTCGTGCTCGAGCCCGCCGAGCTCGCCGCGCATCCGCTGCACGTCGCGCGCGATGTGTTCTTCGAGATCGACGGTGGCGAGGGCGTCGGACCGATCGCTCAGCTGCGTACGCCGGTCGGCGCGCCGAATTCGCCCCGCCGTCCGCCGAAGCTCGGCGAGCAATCGCGCGAGGTCCTCACCGAATACGGTTTTTCGGCAGAGCAAATCGCGGCGCTACTAGCATCGCGATAACCTGGCGGGATGAAGTTAGCGTACCGGGCGGTGATCGCCGGTCTGTTGTTCGTCTCGACCGCGTACTCCGACACCGGCGTCGACGATCCGGCGCGGTTCTTCGATCCCGAAGAATGGGACATGACGGTCTCGTACACCTGCAGCGGCACGCAGAGCGGCACGCAATCGGGCCTCGCGATCAGCGAGACCGAGAACACCAGCGCTCAGGGCAGTGGCCACCTCACAACGTTGGTGGCGGTCGGCAGCACGCGCCGGCTAAACGGATCGCTCAAGGGCTCGTTCAAGGTGTCGTCGCAGTGGACCGGCAAAGGTGGAGGCCTCGACGAAGGCACGGTGATCACGTCGACCGATGGCGACCCCGGCCCGAAGGCGCGCGTCCGGCTCGAGATCAGCGCCGACGGGACATACGTGATCGGGATCGATCAGACGAAGGTCAAGACCAAGGCGGTGACCACGGTCAACGGTCAGTCGGTGAGCGCAGATCAACCCTACGCCGGCGACTTCTTATCGGAGAAGCTGACGGTGCCAGCGCACGGCGACACGATCACCGGCTCGCAGGAGATCAAAGCAGCGCCGTGTCGCGGCTCGGGCCCGTTGCACGCGAGCTTCAAGCGGATGGTCACGTGGAAGCTCACGCCGAAGAAGAAGCTCGAGGCCAAACCGAAGCTGGTCGCGGCGTTTCATCGCGGCGAACAAGCGCAGCTCGATGGCTCGGACTCGACCGGTCATCCATCGAAGTACAAATGGACGGTGACGCCACGGGCGTGCAAGAAGGTCCGCACGAGCGGCTGCGGCGACCAAGGGCTGACCGCGCCGGAGAAGACGAAAGAGGACAAGAACTGGAGCGTCACGTTGCTGTGCGACGCCGACGCCAAGCTCGAAGTCTCCGACGACTCCGGCAACAAAGACGACAAGACCATCCCGGTGATCGTCACGCCGCGGAGCTGGACGATGGGGTTCTCGTCGACGACCGATACGTCGCAAGACCATCCACTGGGCGGCGCGACTGACCAATTCTTTGGCGCCAACGAGTGCAACGTCGCGCAAGAAGCCGGTCGCCACTGGATCCATGCCAAGACGACCGGAGCAGCCGACAACAACTGGCGAACGCTCGTCGACGTGACTACCCTGCACGAGTCCGACAGTCCGTTCGACAACTACGCCTATGTCAGCGACCAACACTTCGCCGTCGGTCGCACCGAGCGCGTCAACGCCGAGTTCTACGCAGGCAGCGGGGGTGGCCAGTGCAAGAACGGCCAAACGCTCTACGACTTCAACGCGAGCAAGAACAACACCGCCGCGATCACGGCGCTCGCCAGCTCGGTCGCAGCGCACGAGAAGATGCACTCGACCCTCGCCCACGACGCACTCACCGGCGGCTCCGATCCGTTACTCGACGTCGAACGCGTCGTCGACAAGAGTGAGGACGGGCTGCGCGAGCGCGTGCAAAACACCGTCAAGTTTGCCGACAACGCGCTGTCCAACGCGAGCGGCGAGGACAAGGTCCACGCGGCGCTGCAAAAAGGGTTCAACAAGACCGTGACGATCTGGCTGTGCAGCAAGAGCACGCCGCTGACGATCAACCTCGCGAACAACGGCGACGACGCGCTCGGCGCGCTCGGCGGGTCGCCCGCTAGCTGCTCCTCGGACTGAGTTACACTGGAGACGGTGCGGAGCTCCAGTTGGCTCGTTGCGTTCGGTGCCGGCGAGACCTCCGCGAATCGCCCGGGCTCCCGCCAATGACCTCGCGCGCGATCACTCGAGGAGTGACGCTCGCCGCCGCCGCGGCGATCGCGTTCGGCGTGACGACCCCGATCGTCGCGTGGGCCCAGCGCTGGGTCGGGCCGATCGCGACCGCGTCGCTGCTCTACGCCGGGGCCGCGGCATCCGCGATCGCGTTGCGCGCGTTCGGCCGCAGCGGCGGACCGCTCGTTCGAGGCGACCTCGGCCGACTGATCGCGATCGCGGTGGTCGGCGGTGCGATCGCCCCGGCGTTGCTCGCGTGGGGGCTCGCGCGCTCGGGCGCGACGATCGGATCGCTGCTGCTCAACCTCGAAGCGGTGTTCACCGTCGCGCTCGCACGCGCCGCATTTCGGGAGCCGATCGGCAGCCGGGTCGCGCTCGCCGTCGCCGCGATGACCGCCGGCGGCGCCTTGCTCGTGCTCGCCGCGGCTCGCGGTGGCCAGTGGAGCGCGGTGGGAGCGATCGCGGTCGCGGGCGCGACGCTCGGCTGGGCGTTCGACAACACGCTGACCCGGCCGCTCGCGGAGCGCGATCCGCTCGCGGTGATCGCCAGCAAGGGCGCGCTCGGTGCGACGCGGTCGTTGGCCGCTGCCGCGATCGCAGGCGAGGCGCTGCCGCCGCTCGGGCCGGCGCTCGCGGTCGTCGCCTGCGGCGCGGTCGGCTACGGCCTATCGCTCCGGCTCTATCTGCTCGCGCAACGGCGGATCGGCGCGGGTCGCACCGGCTCGGTGTTCGCGCTCGCCCCGTTCGTCGGTGCGGCGGTCGCGATCGCGCTAGGCGATCGCGCACTCGACGGCTGGACGATCGGCGCCGCCGCCTTGTTCGCGACCGGCGTGTGGTTGCACGCGA
>CAZDGY010000691.1:0-4056 GCA_964504685.1 uncultured Kofleriaceae bacterium
GACGAACCCGGGACACGTCCCGGGTGTGCTGCACACCCCATTCGGCGGCATCTGCAGGAAGTCGAGGTGCGCGGTGCTGACGTCGTGCGTGCCGACCCCGTCGAGGTCGGCGGTCAGCGAGTCCCAGATCGCGAGCGTATAGGCCGCGGTCGCGTCGTAACCGACGACGCCGATCACCGCGCCATCGCGGGTCGCGGTCGCCGACACCGGGCTCGTGAACGCCACCGCGCCGGACATCTTGAACCCGTAGCTGCCGCAGTCGGCGACAGGTCCAGAGTCGGCAGCGACTCCCGAGTCGACGCCTTCTGGATCCGAGCCCGAGCCCGAGCCCGAGCCCGGCTTCGACGCGCAACCCGCGGCGGCCAGCGAAACGAACGCGATCAATATCCCCTTGGTCATGCCGGCCGCATCAGCACCAACCGGACCACGTCGCCGCGAAGTGCTCGCGCGCGGTTAGCCCGGTCGAGAAAGCGCGTTCAGCGAAAACCCGGACAGCGATGTCGCGAAGTGCGGCCGACTGGGGTGAAATGAACAAACCCGTGCAGTTGTTTTCGTCCGACGACAACCAACCGGCGTTCATCGCGGTCGGGATGCAGCCGGTCGGCGTGATCGCGATCGGCATCGTCCCGATCGGCATCATCGCGATCGCGTGCGGTGGTGCGCGCGGCATCGTCGCGATCAGCTGCGGCGGTGCGATCGGCATCTTCACCGCGGCGTGCGGCGTCGGAGTCGGGGTCGTCACCGCGGTCGTCGGCATGGGCGTCGGCGCCTGGGCGGTCGGCGGCTGGAGCCTGATCGAGACGTGGACCGAGGGGCGCTCCGGCCCGATCGGCTGGCCGATCGCGAAGATCGCGCTCGGGGCGGCGATCATCGTCGGCTCGTGGATCTATTTCGGCGCCGGCGCGTGGCAGGCGACCCGCATCGCGGTCGCCGATCATCGCGTCGATGTCGTGTGGCACGGCGTCGTCCGCGAGAGCGAAGGCATGTCGTTCGCCCCGAACACGCCGTGCGAGGTGAGCGCGACGTTCCGCGGCGATGGTCAGGCGTTGCTCGCCGCGCACCTCGCGGTCGGCTGCGGTCACCTCGCGCTCTACGAGAGCGGCGACATCTCCAGCGGGTCGGTCACCGTGATGAACAGCGACGACCTCGGCTGCAGCGTCACGCAGATCCCGCACGGCAACGGCAGCTACGTGTATGCCGCGCGCTGTCAGGCGTCGCCGTATCGCGGGCACGCGTCGAGCGGCACCGGGCAATTCCCGTCGCGCCCCGGGCTCGAGCTCGACACCCGCGCGCACAGTGCGGTGCTCCAGCTCGACGGCGCGGGCGGGATGCACGTCGAGATCGCGATCGACGAGCAGTCCTCGCCGGTCCTGGCGGCGCCGCTCTACGACCAGCCGGACCAGTAATAGACGAGCGCGTGATAGTTGCGCGCGCGGTGTGCCGCTTCGAGCGCGGGCGACACCTTGCCGCGATCGAGCGCGTCGCCGATCACGCCGGGCCACGGATCGATCATCACGAGCTGCTCGTCGGTCTTCGCGTCGAGCCGGTCCATCGTGATGCCGACCGCGTGGACCACCGCTTCGTCGCTGACGTCTTTGCCCGACGAGCCAGGCGCGTGCAGCTTCAAATAGTGGGTCGGCAGCATCGCGCCGCGATAGCCGCGGCCTTCCTTGACCCAGGTGAGCAACTCCGGGGTTGGCGCTGCGACGCGTCGGCATTGCAGCCGATAGCCGAGCTCGGCCATCGTGGTCGACCGGCGGGAAAACCAACCTTGCACCCTCTCGATCGAGCCGCCTTCGCGCGCGCTGTTGAGCTCGTGGAAGATGTGCTCCTGGATGCCGGGCGCGTATGCCCCGGCGCGATACGCGATCCGGCGCAGCAGATACGCGGTCGCCGCGCCTGCGCATGCGGTCGGCGTATGAAACACCGGGACCAGGAAGCGCATGTCTTCCGGTCGCTGAATCACCACATCGTCGCGCGTCACGCTCAGCTCCACGATCGCGGAGCAGCGTACACGACGAACGCGGAGGTTGGCTCCCGCATAGTCCTGTTACGTCGAAATATCCGTCGGACTTCCCGCCCTTTAGTGGCAGAATTCCGCGCAAATGCCGCTATGGCTCGCTCGTCTAACCGGAGATCAGCCCGAGATGGGCGCGCAACACGGCCGGCTCGCCGGAGATGACGCGCGCCGCTTGCTCGAGTTCTACCGTTCGATGCCGGAGAGCGTGCTCGTCGGCGATGCGCCCGGTGCCGGCGGCGCCCTCGCGCGGTTCGCAGTGCGTACGCTCTCTCATGCGTGGCAAGCGCGACTCGTTCGCGATCGGCCAGCCGAGCTGCTCGCCCGGTCGCGAGCCTACGTCGAGACGGTGGACCCGAGCGAGGTCGACGCCGGCGTGCGCGCTCTGGCGACGATGGACTCGTTGCAAAACTGCGTCGCGCTCGCAGCGCGGGGCGGGCTCGGTCCATTCGATCGCAAGCTGACCGCGCGCGCGACCGCCGCTGCGGTGCCGGCGTGCTCGACCGTGATCGCGTGGGGCGAGGCGACCGCGAACGGCGAGCTGCTGTTCGCCCGCAACTTCGATTTCCCCGGGATCGGCGTGTGGGACGCGGCGCCCGCGTTCGTCGTATGCGCGCCCGACCGCGGTCAGCGCTACGGCTTTTTCACCGCGAAGGGCGGCGACGCACCGGTCGTGACCGTGGTCAACGAAGCTGGGCTTGTGCTCGCGCCGCACACCCGGTGGCATCGCGGCGTGACGTGGGGAGGCGCGATGATCGTCGACGTCATCCACGAGCTCGCCCGCCGCGCCGAAACCCTCGCCGATGCGATCGCGATCGCGCGCGAGTATCCGGCGTCGTCGACGTGGGGGATCGCGATCGGCAGCGCGCGCGAGCAGTCCGCGCTCGTGCTCGAGATCGCCGGGCCGCAGCTCGAGGTCGTGCGCCCGGCGCCGGGCGCGTCGACGCTCGTGTGCAACAACCACTACCGCACGCCGTCGCTCGTCGCCGGCGAGGTCGCCGCGTCGGCCGCGTGGCGCATTCACTCGAAGCGCCGCGAGCGCCGGCTGATCGAGCTCGCCGCTCAGCGCCCGCTGACGCCGGCCAAGCTGGTCGCGATGCTCGGCGATCGCCGCGATCCCGGCGCGCCCGAGCGCGAGCGTCAGCTCGGCGCGATCGTCGCCCAGCCGACGAACGTCCACAGCGTCGTGGTCGAGCCCGCGGCGACTCGCGCGTGGCTCGGCATCGATCGCGCGCCATGCTGCGAAGGACGCTGGGCCGAGCTCGACTGGAGCTGGGACGGCCCGGCCGGCGGCTGGACGACGGACGTCGACCGCGTCGCACCCGCGTCGCGGTTTCGGGTCGCGCCGTGTGACTTCGCGCGGCCGCACGCGCCGGCGACGCTGCACGTCAGCGCTGCGGCTCGCGCGTACGAGCACGATCACGATGTGCCGGCGGCGCGCGCGGCGATCGAGCGTGCAATCGCGCTCGCTCCCGCCGATCCATCGCTGCGGTTATCGGCGGCGTGGCTCGCGCTCGCCGATGGCGCCCCCGACCGCGCGGTCATCCACGTTCACGCCGGCCTCAGCGAAGAGGTCGAGCCCTATCGCCGCGGACAGTTATTGCTGTGGGGATCTCGCGCCGCGGCCGGCTCGGACCCCCGGCTCGCGAAGCGCTGGCGTGACGAGCTCGACCGCCTCGCTGGCGACGGTGTAGGTGAGCTCCAGACTGCGAGTCGCCGGCGCTATCAAATGCGCCCGCAAGTCAATCTGATGATGGCGGATGCCTATTGAAGCGGCGCGAATCGGGCGCGGTGATTTGATCTCGCCCACTGCCTGTGCGTAGGATCTTATCTAGCGCGATCACCGCGCGGGGGGCATGCCATGTACTACGTCGTACCGGTTCTATTGATCCTGGGTGGAATTCTCGCGGCGTCGTCGTTAATCGTGGCCAAGAAGCCCGAAGCCAAGGACTTGATCGCGAAGCTGACGCCTTATCAGGCGATCATCGGCGTCGCGCTCCTCGGCACGGGCATCTGGAACCTGTTCCTCGCGCTCACGT
>CAZDGY010000692.1:0-4055 GCA_964504685.1 uncultured Kofleriaceae bacterium
ACCTGGATCGGCCGGACTTCGATCGGCAAGCGATCGATGAGATAGACCTTCGGATCGAGGTGAAAGCCGTACGCCGCGACGACGTAACAAATCACCAACCCGATCGCGAGCCCGAGGAACGTGCCGATGCCGCCGATCGCGAGCCCGAGGATCTGGAACGTGCGGCCGACGCTACCGCTCGTAGCGCCCATCGACTTGAGGATCGCGATCTCTCGGGTCTTGTCGGTCACCATCATCGTGAGCGCCGACACCATGTTGACCGCGGCAACCAAGATGATGAGCGTGAGGATCACGACGAGCACCGCTTGCTGGATGTCGAGCGCGGTGAACAGGTTGTGGTTGAGCTCGTACCAGTCCTGCACCGTGTAAGGCGCGCCGCCGAGCGCTTTCTCGAGCTTCTTCGCGATCTCCTCGGCGCGGCCGACGTCTTTGACCTTGAGCTCGACGCCGAGCACCTGATCGCCGCGATCCCAGAGCTCTTGAGTCGCTTGCAGCGACGTGTACATCAGCCGGCGGTCGTACTCGTCGAACCCGCTGTAGAAGATGCCGGTGACCTTGAACTTGCGCGACCGGGGGGCACTCGCCTTCGCGCGCCAGGTATCGAAGTCGATGTTCGAGAGCGGCACGACGACCGTGACGATGTCGCCCATCTTCGCCTTGAGCTTATGAGCGAGCTCTTTGCCCAAGATGATCGGCGGTGGATCGTCGGGCCCGACCGGCTGCGCGAGTGAATCGATCGATCCGACCTCCATGTGGTTGTCGAGATCGAGCACGCTGCGCACGAGCTTCGGATCGACACCCTTGATCGCGACGCCGGATGACACGCCTTGACCGCGAGTCACGAGCATCTCGGCGAAGATGAACGGCTGCACGCCGATCACGTCGGGATCGATCTCGCGCGCCGTCTTCATGACGTCGCGATACTCGGCGAACGTCATCTGCGACTTGAGCACGATCACGTGCGCGTTGACGCCGAGCACCTTGTCGCGGAACTCCTTCTGAAACCCAGTCGTCATCGCGAGCACGATCGTCAGCGCCGACACTCCGAGCATGACGCCGAGCACCGAGACGGTCGTGAACACCGAAAACAGCGAGAGCAGGAAGAACACCGCCGCGGCGATCATGCCGACGACCAACACGAGCACACCGTACGGGTTCTCGCCGCCGGTCACGACCAGGACGATGACGCCGACCGCCATCGTGACGATCGACAGGACGAAGCCGTTGAACGCGACCCGGCTTTCGCTGCCGACATACAGGTAGCGCCACGCGATCCGCCGCTCGAGCGTCCGACCGTAGAGGTAGTAGGCCGGTACGAGGCACGCCGCGAGAATCGCGACGACTTTTACGACCGACAGCGCATCCGGCACGGCGGGAATGTGCCTCGCCGCGGGTCCCAGCGCCAGACGCGAACCCGGGTGTAGTCAGCGGCCCCACCCTTTTCGCGACGACATAGATCACGCTCGGACCGCCGCGAGCTGGTGGTAGGCTGTGCCCGTGCGTTGGGCCCTTCTGTTCGTCTGTGCGTGCAACTTCAGCGCGAATCCGTTTGGCGCTGGCAGCGACGCGCCTACCAGCAGCGGAGATGTGAGCTCGCAAGACGGCGCGAAGCACGATAGCGGGATCGACGGCGCGCAGCTCGATGCGTTCGTCTATCTCGATGCGCGACCGCTCGACGCGTTCGTGTATCTCGATTCGCCGCCACCGCCGTCGTGCCCGACTGACTTCGCCGCGATTGCCGGCGCCCCGGCGACCTCGGTCTACAAGATCTACAACTACTCGCTCATACCGGCGAACGATCAGCGCGAAGGCTGGCTCGACGCCGAGGCCACGTGCCACGCGCAAGGCGCGCACCTGTTGATCGCGGATTCCGCGAGTGAAGCGGCTGCGGTCGGCGGCAAGATCACGGTGCCGCTGCTGTTCCCGTACTACGCCGACGGCGTCACCGATGCAGCGGTCGAGGGCACCTGGCTCGACGTGCTCGGCGATCCCGCCGACTACTTGCCGTGGTTTCCCGGCCAGCCCAATGGCGCCGACGGCCACGACGGCGACTGCGCGATCCTCGACAACCACGGCGCGCTGTTCGACTACTACTGCGACAGCGCGCACAAGTATCCGTTCGCGTGCGAGTGCGAGACGCACTAGCGCGCGGTTCGCCTCGTTACTTGAAGAACAGCGCGAGGTGGTTGCGTACGAACGCGTCGGCCTGCGTCGCGAATTCGGACGTGCCGGTCACTGCGTAGAATTCTTCGTCGAGGGCGCGGAAAGGATCCCACTCCGCACGGCTGTTGCCGGGCTTCTTGATCACACCGAGGCGAAGCTGCCGCTTGTCACGGTCGCGCGGATAGAACTGGCCGAGCATCGCCATCGCTTTGGCTACGATGTCAGCTGCCGCGGAGACCTCGATCAGTCGGAAGCCGCGAACCGCCTCGGGCGCGAGGACGCCGGTCGGGTTCGAAAAGAACTGGTGCAGACCGCCGTTACAAATCTCGGACTGGCACCAATGCGCCGCGAGCAGCAATCCTTGCGCTTCCGGCACTGCCGCAAACTGCCTCGTGAACGTCTCCGTCCCGTCGTAGATGCTGACGAGCTTCCAGATCGGGTCGACCACCGACCAGTAGAGTTGCCCGGCTGCGAGCGAAGCTAGCTCGGCTTCATCGGGCAGGACCGGTCGCGTATCGACCGCGGTGGGATCGGCCATGGCGGTCCTTATCACGTGGTCAACCCGCACGGATAACAAACAGTCTTGACTGACTGTATCTTGGGCGGTACACCCACCCGAGGTGCCGCAAGCGGTCAGAGCTCCGAGGACGCAGCAACAGCGCCGCGATGAAACGCGAGGCGCGCTGCTCGACGCTGCAGTCGAGAGCCTGATCGAGGTCGGCTTCGCGCGCACGACCACGCTCGAAGTCCAGCGCCGAGCCGATGTCTCGCGCGGCGCGCTGCTCCACCACTTTCCGTCGAAGACCGAGCTGCTAGTCGCCGCGATCGATCACCTCGCGGTCATGCGAGCTCGCGAGCTCAAGGCGCTTGCCGCGCAGCTACCTGAAGAGCGTGCGGGCCGCGCGCGCACCGATGCCGTGCTCGAGCTGCTCTGGCAGTGTTTCTCCGGCACGTTCTTTCAGGTGACGATGGAGTTGCGCACCGCGGCGCGCACCGACGCCGAGCTGCGGCCGGTGCTCGTCACCGCCGAGCGGCAGCTGCGCGATCGCATCGTCGCGCAAGCACGCACGCTGTTCGGCAAAGACGTCGCCGAGCATCCTGGCCTCGAGCGCGCTCTCGATCTGACGCTGCAGCTGATGATCGGCACCGCGATGACCGGCGTGTTGCACAAAGACAGCACGCAACTCCGGAACTTGATGGACGACTGGAAGCTACTGTTCCCGACCGTGCTGGCCAACGCCGGCACGCGCAACGACGGCCCCAAGAGAAAGCGATAAAGCGATGAGCAAGGATCTACGATTCGATGGTCGAGTAGCAATCGTAACGGGCGCCGGCGGCGGCTTGGGCCGCTCGCATGCACTGTTGCTCGCATCGCGCGGCGCGAAGGTCGTCGTCAACGATCTCGGCGGCAGCTTCACCGGCGAAGGCAAGTCGGCGTCGGCGGCCGACAAGGTCGTCGCGGAGATCAAAGAAGCCGGCGGCGAAGCGGTCGCGAACTACGATTCGGTCGAGGCCGGCGACAAGATCGTCAAGTCGGCGATCGACGCGTTCGGCAAGCTCGACATCCTCATCAACAACGCCGGCATCTTGCGCGACGTGTCGTTCGCGAAGATGACGCAGGCCGATTGGGACCTCGTCTACAAAGTCCACGTCGCGGGCGCGTTCGCCTGCACGCACGCCGCGTGGCCGTACATGCGCGACGCCGGCTACGGCCGCATCATCATGACCGCGTCGGCCGCCGGCATCTACGGCAACTTCGGCCAAGCGAACTACGCGATGGCGAAGCTCGGCTTGCACGGCTTCGCGCAGACGCTCGCGATCGAAGGCAAGAAGCGCAACATCGTCGTCAACACGATCGCGCCGATCGCAGGCTCGCGGATGACCGAGACCGT
>CAZDGY010000693.1:0-4049 GCA_964504685.1 uncultured Kofleriaceae bacterium
GGATTGTTGTGGTTGCGATCCCGGCGGTCTCTGCCGTGATCTCGCTGGGTTGCAGCCGGAGTCAGGCCGAGCCCGCGCCCACGGTTGCGAACGTCGCGCCCCGGCCGGCCCCGCCGCGGACCGCACCGCCCCCCGCGGAGGTCGCGCTCGGCGTCGACGACAAGGGGATCTTTAACGACCTCGACGGCCAGGTCCAGATCGCGCTGCCGCGCGGGCTCGATCCGGCGCGGGTCTCGGCCCGGTTCGACGAGGTCCATGAGGTGCTCGTGCTGTCGATCGACGGCTTTCCGCGCAAGGCCTACCCGACCGGCGGCGGCACCGAGCTCGCGGTCGGGCAGTTCCACTTGTCGTTGCGGCCCGGCGATCGCGCCGAGCTCGCGCCGCTGCTCGCCGAACCCCGGCTCAGCGCGGGCCCCGCCGCGCATGACCGCGACGGCGACGGGATTCCCGATTCGCTCGACGTCTTGATCGGCGCGAAGAAGACCGCGCTCAACGCCGACGCCTACACCGAAGAGGCCGAAGGTTATATCGGCATGAAGTACCCGATGGGCGACGTGCCGCGCACGATCGGCGTGTGCACCGACGTCATCATCCGCGCGGTCCGCAACGCCGGCTTCGACATCCAAAAAGAGCTACACGAAGACATCGCTCGCTCGCGCGCGGCGTATCCGATGGTGAAAGGGATGGGCGACCCGAGCATCGATCAGCGGCGGGTCGGCACGCTCCTGCCCTACTTCAAACGCCACTGGGAGCAACACACCGCGAAGCTCGATGATCCGAACGATCCGCTCCGGCCCGGCGACGTGATCTTCATGGACACGTTTCCGAGCAAGCCCGGCCCCGATCACATCGGCATCTTGTCGGACACGCTCGATGACGGCGGCCTTCCGTTGGTGATCAACAACTGGACCGATGGCATGACGACCCGCGAGATGGATCTGTTGACGTTCGTGCCGGTGCTCTACCGGTTCCGCTTGCCACCGTAGTAGTTTCGGCGAGGTGAGGCGCCTGAGGACGATCGATCGCTCGGCCGTCCGGCGGAGCAAGGATGGCCGACTCCTCAGTCCGAACGCGGTCCGGAGCGGAGCCCTCCTCGTCGCAGCCGCGCTGAGCCTCGTGCTCTGCCCGCCGGCGGCGCGCGCCGACTCCGACGACGGGACGCGTTCGATCTATCGCGGTGTGATCGATCGGGTCGATGTCGAGCCCGCAACGATCGGCGGCTATCGCCTCCGGATCTACTTGTCAGCGCTCGCGCTCCAGGGCCAGGTGCTCGACCTCACCGATCCGAAGTCGCTCAAGCTTTACCTCGGTACGAGCGAAGAGAAATCGCCGTACGCACTCGGCCGTTACGCCGCGACCGATGCCGACACCGCGATCGTGCTCGTCGTCCAAATCACCCAGGACTTCGCCGAAGTCTTGCCCGCGATCGGCGACGCGCTATCGACCGCCGCGCTGGCGCCGATGGGCGAGCACACGCAGGTCGCGGTGATTCCGTTTGGCGAAGCGCCCGGTCAAGGCAAGCTCGGCACGGTCAAGCAAGCACGCGCGAAGCTCGGCGGGCTCGCGACCGATGGCTCGAGCGGCGACCCGGGCCTGCTCGACGCGCTCGACCGTGCGCTCGGCTTGTTGCGCAAAGCGAAGACGACGCCGTAGGGCCGGCCGCTGCGCAAGGTGATCATCGTCGTCGGCGATGGCCGCGACCGCGCCGGCGATCGCGATCGCGTGACTCGGCTCGGCACGCGCGCGGGCAAAGAAGGCGTGCGCATCGATGCGGTCGCTTTCTCCGCGAACAAGGTGCTCCGGCCGATGCTCGCGCTCGGCGAGCTCGCGAAACGATCGCTCGGCACGTTTCGGTGGGTCCGCACCGGGACGCCCGAATCGTGGACCTCCGCGTTCAAGCAACTCGGAGAGGAGCTCGCGCAGCAATACGTTCTGACCTACTTCATCCTCGACAATCCCGCCGGCAAGCGCGTCCACATCGTGAGCGTCGGCCGTACCGAGTTGACGTCGAACGAAGTGCGCGCCCCCGCTGCGGGCTGCGGCGGGCAGCCGTGCGACCCGGGCGCGTATTGCGCGTCGGACCGCTGCGTCATGCCGCTGCAGGAGACCGAACGCGGCATCCTCGGTTGGGTGCTGATCATCGGCGGCGCGATCGTCGGCGGCCTGGTCATCTTGGGGTTCGTCGGCGCCGCGATGTCTCGCCGACAACAGCGGCCGAGGCCGATGATGCCGCCGACCGGCGTGATGCCGCCTGGACATCCCGCCATGCCCGCCGCGCTGCCGATTCCGCCACCGGTCGTCGCACCGCAACCCGCGCCGGGCGGGCCGATCGCCGCGCTGCTCGTGATCAACGGGCCGCGCGCTGGCGAGCGCCTGTTCGTGCGCAACGGCTTTGTGATCGGCAAGCAACCGGGCTGCGACCTCGTGATCGAAGACGGCTTCACGTCGAGTCAGCACGCGCAGATCGCGATGGATCGGCTCGGCAACTGTCACCTCTACGATCGCGGCTCGACCAACGGCACGTTTGTCAACGGCTCGCGTGTCGCCGAGGCACCGCTCACCCACGGCGTCGTGATCAGGATCGGCTCGACGGAGCTGCGTTTTTTGGCACAATGAGGACTCGTGGGTAAGTACAAGCCATCGGGGGTCATCTACGTCGCGGGACAGAAGTTCCACGTCGAGGCGCCGGTCGTAAACTTCACCGAAGGCCCGAAGTGGGACGCGACTGCGAAGACCTGCCTGCCGACCGATAACAACGGCATGCGGCTGTGCACGAGCCCCGAAGGCTTTCCGTCGACCGTCGCCTACAACCAGCGCTACGCGTTGCGTCCGGCGTTGCGCCACTACGGCGAGCACCCGCCGCTCGACGCGGTCAAAGCGGTGATCAAGCAGTTCGTCGTCCATCACGACGGCTGCAGCTCTTCGGACATGTGCTTCGACGTGCTGCAGAACGAGCGCGGCCTGTCGGTCCACTTCATGGTCGACAACGACGGCACGATCTTTCAGACGATCGATCTCGCGCTGATGGCCTATCACGCGGCGGAATGGAACACCGCGTCGATCGGCGTCGAGCTGTGCAACCGCGGCGACGCGCTCAAAGAACCGGACTACTACAAAGGCGGTCACGCCGGCCCGCTGCGCGAGCCGAAGCTGTGCCGGATCAACGGCCACACGTTCAAGGCGTTCGAGTACACGAAGCCGCAAATGGACTCGTTCCGCGCACTGTGTCGCGACTTGATCCGGATCTTGCCGAACCTGCCGACCGAGTTTCCGCAGATCAGCCCGGGCGAGCCGATGTGGGACACGATGCCGACCGCGGCGTCGTTCGGGTTCGCGGGGTTCATCGGCCACTATCACCTCACCGCGCAGAAGTGGGATCCGGGCCCGTTCGACTTCAAAGACTTTTGTCGCTCGCTGCGCGGCTCGTTCTGCTTCCCGATGTTCAACGCGCCGGATCCGAAGCGCACCGAGCGCGACATCCCGGCGATCCCGACTCAGCCCGACAAGCTGCAAGCCGCGGCGGCCGAGCTGTTCAAGAACAACGAAACGAAGGCCGACGGCGGCTACTTCCCGGTCGGTCCGTGGGGCGAAGCGCGGTTGTGGCACGGTGGCGTCCACCTCGTCGGCAGACAAGGCGATCCGGTCTATGCGCCGTTCCCCGGGCGGCTCGTCGCGGCGCGGATGGGCAAGAGCTCGCCGATCGGATCGGTCAACTTCGTGTTGCTCCGCCACGACATGGTGCTCGGTAAGTCGAAGGTCCAGTTCTACTCGCTGTACATGCATCTCGCCGACGAGCTCGCCGGCGCCGGGCCGCACGTCGATTGGATGACCGCAAAGAACAGCGGCTGGAAGCAGAACGGCAAACCCGGCGAGGTGTCGCTGCTCGACGAGCCGGTCGAAGCTGGCGCGGTGATCGGGCACGTCGGCACCGCGGGTCCGCCCGAGCTGTCGCGCGCGCAGATCCATCTCGAGTTCTTCTCGACCAACGAGCTGTTCACCGACATCCCCGGCTCGCCATGGACGGTCGTCGACGGCAGCTCGAGCGGCTG
>CAZDGY010000694.1:0-4029 GCA_964504685.1 uncultured Kofleriaceae bacterium
GACAACCTCGGGATCGTGAGCGTCAACGTCAAGAGCTGGGGCGTCGCCGATCCGGAGCACTGGAGGACCGAGCTGTTCCATCGCCAAGCCGACCTCGTGATGATCATGATCGGCGCGAACGAAGCGGAGTGGCTCGGCCCGAGCGATCAAGACACGAAGCACTATCAGGAGCACTACGAGAAAGTGCTCGCGCCGATCCGCAAGGGCTTGCCCGATGGCTCGTGTCTCGTCGTGTCGCCGACCGATCAGGCGGAGTCGAAGGACGGCGGCTATCCGTCGCGGCCGGTGATGCCGTTGCTCGTCGCGGCGCAACGCGAAGCAGCTCGCGCGCAAGGTTGTGCGTTCTTTTCGACGTATGACTGGATGGGCGGCAAAGGCTCGGCCGCGAAATGGTTTCGCAAAGGCTATGTCGGCAGCGACTTCCAGCACCTGTCGCACAAGGGAGCGAGCCTGTTGTCCGACGCGATCTTCGATGCGTTGTTCGCCGGCTTTGCGCTCTATCACCGTCCAGATCACGGCACCTGATGCGCACCGTCTTCGCGCTCGCGCTCGCTTTCGCGCTGCTCGGTTGCGGCTCGGGCTGCGACGGAGAGCGCGCGCAACGTCCGACGTCACCGCATGGCCCCGATCGCGCGGGCGACGCGGGCGGCTCGGGCGCGACCCCGGGTGCGGTCGATGCCGGTGGCAGCGCGGAAGCGGCTGGATTTCTCGACGCACCCGCGACCGCGCTCGACGATCTGTACTCGTCGCTCGCTGCAGCCGAACACGGCGATCCGCGCGCGCGCGTCGACTTGCTGTTCTTCGGCGATTCTCACACCGCCGGCGATTCGATGACCGAGCGGCTACGCGTCACGTTGCAGGCGAGGTTTGGCGATGCGGGTCGCGGCTTGGTCGCAGCGGGTCGCCCGCCGACGCGTCACTACTACCAGCGCGACGTCGGTTACGGCCGCGCCGGCGATTGGACCGCGGCGGTCGGTGGTCATCGCGGCGACAGCGAGCCGTTCGGCATCGCCGGCCTGCGCGTGTCGGGCAAGCGCAAGGGCGCGCAGCTCTGGGTCGGCACGTGCGCCGACTGCCAGACCGACAAGAGCGTCGCGCAATTCGAGATCTGGTACTACGTCGCACCGGATCACGGCGTGCTGCGGTATCGCGTCGACGACGGTATCTGGCAACAGCTCGCGACGAAGACCACCGCGATCGAGCCCCCGCATCCGGCACGCCAGGTCATCCCGGTGCCGGACGGTCCGCACAAGCTCACGCTCGAGCACGGTGGCAATGGCGCGATCGATCTGTTCGGGGTCGCGCTCGAACGCGCCAAGCCCGGCGTGATCGTCGACTCGCTCGGCGTCGTCGGTCGGCGACTCGGTAGCTTGCGATCGTGGGACTGGTCGATCATCGGCGAACAGCTCGCCACCCGCGATCCGAAGCTCGTCGTGTTGCAGTACGGCACGAACGAAGCCGACGATCCCGATCTCGATCTCGAAGCGCTCGCGAAGTACTACGACGAGACGATCTTGCGAATTCGCGCGGCGGTGCCGACCGCCTCGATCTTGGTGCTCGGGCCGCCCGATGTCGGCGTGCGCGAAGCGGGCAAGTCGTGTGATCGCAGCAAGCCAAACGTGAAGCTCGATGCCGGCGTGATTCCCGAATGCGAGTGGCGTACGCCTGCGGTGCTCGGCGAGATCATCGCGGTTCAGCACGCGGCCGCAGCGCGCAATCACGTCGCGTTCTTCGATACGTTTGCCGCGATGGGCGGCGCCGACCACATGCACGGCTGGCTACTCGCAGAGCCGAAGGTCGCGTACAAAGACCACGTTCACTTCACCGATGTCGGCTACCAGATGTGGGCCGATGCGCTCGAGGCCGCGCTGCTCGACGGGTACGCGCGGTGGCGCGCGACGCATCAGCTGCCACCGAGCGCGCCGGCTGCATTGCCGCCGCCTGCACCTGCGCCGCCCGCGGGCAGTGACGTGCCGCTGCCGGGCCCGGTGCCGACCGATCCAAGCGTGAAATGAACTTCGCGTCGCCCGACTACCCGGTGTTTCTCACCGCGGTGTTCCTGATCTACGCGCTGACCCGGCTAGGTGGCGCGCGCGGTCGATGGGCGCGGATCGCCAGGATGGTGTTGCTCGGCGACATCGCGTTTACGCTGATCTCGAAGGATCCGAACGCGCTGTGGGATCCGCTCGGCGGCGCGCTGCTGCGGCTCGCGCAGTACGCCGACTCGAGCGACGTGGTTCCCGCGTGGCCGGTCACGACGCTCGCGACCCGATGGGCGATCGGGCTTGCCGTCGTGCTCGGCGCAATAGAGCTCGGTCGGCGCGCGGGTGGCTGGATCGGCTCGGACCGCGGTCAAGCGCTGATCGCGCGCGGGTTCGTGCTCGCGCTCGCGCTGCTCGGCACCGCGGTGATCGTGACCTGGCAGCTCGGCAGGCTCGGCAAGCTCGACGCGATCGTCGGCAGCGGTGGCCACTTGTTCGTGCTCGCGTTGCTCGGCATCGCGATCGGTGCCGCGCAGGTCGATGCGTTTCGGCCGCTCGGTCGGATGCTCGTGTTGTTCGTCGCGTCCGGTCTGTTCTACCAGGTGTGGGCATCGTCGAAGTACGGCGCGTATCGCTACATGCTCGTGCTGCTGCTCGCGACGTTCACGCTCGATTACTACCTCGCGCTGTGGATCGACCGAGCGAAGACGCAAACCGCGCGGCGCGTCCTTTTGATCGTGAGCCTGGTATCGAACCTGGGCATCTTGTTCGCGTTCAAGTACACCGACTTCTTCATCCACGACGTCGTCGAGCCCGGCGTCGCGTTCGCGAACGCGCACCTCGACAGTCATCTGCGTCAGCCGCACTTGCCGTGGCTGCACTTGATCTTGCCGGCCGGCATCTCGTTTCACACGTTCCAGTCGCTGTCGTACACGATCGACGTCTATCGCCGGCAGCTCAAGCCCACGCGCTCGGTGCTGCAGTTCTCGACGTTCGTGTTGTTCTTCCCGCAACTCGTCGCCGGCCCGATCGTTCGCGCGCAAGATCTGTTGCCGCAGCTCGGCGACTTGCCCGCGCTCGATCTCGAAAAGGCGACGATCGGCCTATTCCGCATCGTCATCGGCTTGTTCAAGAAGCTCGCCATCGCCGACGCGCTCGCGATGGCGATCGTGTTGCGCGTGTTTGCCGACCCGAGCAATTTCTCGACGGTCGAGGTCATCGCAGGCGTCGTCGGCTTCGCGCTTCAGATCTACACCGACTTCTCCGCCTACTCCGACATTGCGATCGGTTCGGCGGCGGTGTTGGGCTTCACCTTGCCCGAGAACTTTCGCACGCCGTATCGCAGCGCGAACCTCCAAGAGTTCTGGCGGCGTTGGCACATCAGCTTGTCGACGTGGTTGCGCGACTACCTCTACATCACGCTCGGTGGCAGCCGTGGTGCCGCGTGGCGGACCTACGTCAACCTCAGCCTCACGATGCTGATCGGCGGGCTGTGGCACGGCCCGGGTTGGACGTACGTCGTGTGGGGCGCGCTCCACGGGTTCGGGTTGGCGGTGACGCGCTACTTCCAGCGCCGGACCGCGGCCGATCCGGACCGCGCGCTGTATCTCGTGGTCGTGTGCTTCGGCATCGCGACCGCGGGCTACGCGTTACAGCAGCTCGTGCTACCGGATGACATCGGCGTCTGGCCACAGCTCATCGTCGTGTGGTTGTACGCGACGCCGCTGTGGGCGGTGTTGACGGCATGGCTCGGCGCCGATCAGGTCGCGCTCGATCCGGTCGCGCCGACCGCTAGCGCCGAGAGGCTGGCCACCGCACTGCGCTGCGCGATGTGCGGTGCGTTCCTCGGCGTACTCGCGGTGTTGCAATGGGGCGAAGACTGGACGTGGATTCCTGCCGCGCTCGCCGTGTGTGCACTCGCGCTCGCCGCCGATATCGTCGAACGCGGCGCCCGGGTCGCGTTCGTTCCGGCCGCAGTCGCGGTGGCCCGGCGCGGTCTCGCGGTCATCCTCGTGTTCTCGTACGTGTGCCTCGCGTGGATCTTCTT
>CAZDGY010000695.1:0-3997 GCA_964504685.1 uncultured Kofleriaceae bacterium
AACCCGTCGAACGTCGTGGTCGGCGACAACCTGAACGGGCTGTGTCGGTTCGACGGCCTCACCTGGTCTCTGATAACCGCAGGCACTGGAACCCCGGGCGAGATCGTCGGCGCACCCTCCGGTGCGATCCTCAGCCTCAGCAACACGACATTGACGATCGTCCCGCCGACCGGCGCTCCAACGACGGTGGTCGTGCCAGGCGCGGTGCGCGCGATCGCAGCGACGTCGACGTCTCTGCTCGCGGTCGGCAACGAGGGTCTCGTGCTCCAGCTCGACCTCGCCACTCAGCAATGGACGCACTTGGTGACGCCAACCGACGTTCAGTTGAACGGCGTCACCGCGACGAGCCCGACCGACGTGTTCATCGTCGGGGACGTCGGAACCGCATTGCACTAGGCAGCAAGCGCGGGAATCGAGCCAGCGCGGACCGCTTCGGGCAACATCGGCTGGACCTTAGCCGCCCAGCGAGTGCACGCGTCGAGCCCCTCCATCCCGGGCAGCTGGGCCATGCGCTTCTCGATATAGCCCATGACCTCGAAGATCCGATCGTTCGGGAACAGCTGCGCGACGAGCCGCGCGCCTTCCGCGTCGGTCTTCACGCCGCCGCCGACCGGTGCGTAGAACCGCTTCGCGATCCACCGGCACACGCGTTGCGCGCGGCGGTTGCCCTCGAGCTTGTCCTTGGCCTGCGCGAAGTAGTACGCGAAGTGGCGGCGCTCCTGCTTCGCGATGCGGCGGCAGAGCTCGGCGAGCACCGGGTTCTTCGTCGTGGTCGCGAGCTCTTCGTATGCCTGCGTGGTCAGGCACTCCTGCAGCGAGCCCCAAAACATCCACAGCGCGACGAATGCCTTCGGCATCAGCTTCGACAGCAGGGTCTGCGCGAAGTCTTCGAACCGAGCTTTCCAGCGCGCTTTCTTGCGGACGCCGGTACTGCGATCGGTCGCAGCGACGGTCTCGGCGCCGCATTCCTGGAGCAGCCGGGTGATCGCATGCGAGTGGAAGTACTCCTCGTAGTTCCACATCGTGAGGAACGTGAGCAGCTCGGGATCGCGCGCGACCGAGAGCTTCGAGACCTCGAGAAAGTAGTAGACGGTCTGACTCTCGACGTCGGCGAAGTAATGCAGGCTCTCGACTTCTTGCGGGGTCAGTCCGATTTTACGGGCGAGCTCCCAGTCGAGATCCTCGATGTCGATCCGCTGTGAAACCGCGATGTGTTGAGCGATGAGTGACACGCTTTACCCTCGTCCGGCGGTGGCCGGGCTCCCATATGTACGACGGCCCGATCCTTTCGGATCGCCCCGCATCTAGGAGGGTATACCAGGCTTACCGGGCCCGTCACGTCGGCCAGGGAATGAGTAGCGAAGCGATGGCATCGGGATTGTTCGCACCGAGCTCGCTCAGGGTGTCTCGCGCCGCTGCCGCCCGGGCGCCGCCGCCGCCGCCGCCTTCGAGGTCACCGCGGCGCATGCGAGCAATTTGTAGATAGCCGGCCATGTGCGCGTTCGCGAACGCGGGCTCCGCGAGATCGAGGGCGCGGATCGCGGCATCGACATCGCCGCGCAGCGTCATCGCGGCGGCGCGCAGTAGCTCGGCGATGCCGATCGCCCACGGCGCGTTTTCCTTGATGATCTCGTCGGCGATGCCGCGCGCGAGTCGGGCCCGATCATCGGGCGACCGGGTGCTATCGGCCAGTGCGATACGGCCGCGTAGAGCGCGCAGCTCGATGCGGAGCTGTTGGATGCGCAGCGCTCCGAGCCGCTCGATGTTCGGCCACGCCTCGTCGAGTCGACGCGCTGCACCCGCGGCATCGCCCGCCCACAGATCGAAGTTACACGCGGCCTGGAGTGCGAGCACCCGCGGCACGTGCATGCCCGCTGCGAGCGTGGCTTCGGCCGCGGCAACCTGCTGCCGTGCATCGTCGAGCCGGCCGGTAATCGCCCAGGCGAGTGCGCTGCGACCGGCGCGCAAGCTCTGCTCGGCGACGACATCGCCGCGCTCCAACGCGTCGCGCAGCAACAGCGGAACCAGGCGGACGAGCTCGCGCCACTCGCCGAGGTAGAACATCGACGACAACCAGTAGCTCTCTGCGACGTCGATCTCCCAGCGCACGCCGGCCGCTTGATCGCGCAACGTGCCCAAGCCGGCTTCGAAGTGGCCGCGCGCATCGCGCCAGTTGCCCATCTGATACGCGGCGATGCCGAGCGCGACAGTCGCGAGCCCGGATACCGTCGACGCACCGAGCTGCGACGCCAACCCGTGGAGCCGCGCGCCGAGATCGGCGACGCCTTTGCTGTTGGTGCTGCCAGCCGATGCGGCGTAGCAAATCTCTTGAGTCAGCGCGAGGCACACGCGCATCGGCTCACCGGCTTCGATCGCGGCCTTCATCAGCTCGGTCTGAACGAGGCGACCCGCGGCGGGATCGACGACCGCGAGCCCGCTCGAGATCGAGTACAGCACGTCGATCTTGCGCAGCTGCGCCTGCGGCACGGCGCTCAGCGGCTTCGGCGTGAAATCGTAGCCGCGCAGCTTCGATTGGAACCACTGGGTCGCGAGCTTCGTGCGCGACGTGCCCTTGCCGACCGGCACCTTGACGCCGACGTGCTCGAGCAACCGCTCGGCGGCAGGCAGCGCTTCTTCGAGCCGGCCGCGGCGCAGCAGCGCTTCGACGCGCAGGCGCTCGAGATCGATCGATTCTTCGCCCGGCACGAGCTCGGCGGCGTGGCCGAGCACCTGCGCCGCCTCGTCGAGCTGACCCGCGCACGACAGCGCGTTCGCTTTGCGCCGCATGAGCTCGCGTCGGCCGGGCGCATCCCACGGGCCGTACGTGATCGCGATCTCGTAGAGCTCGGCGGCGCGCAGGAACGCGAGCGCTTCTTCGGCGCGTTGTGCGGCGGCGAGTGCGTGGTGCGCCGCGTTGGCGGGATGGCCCGCCGCGATCCAATGCTCGACGACCGCCTGCGCATCCTGCGGTGCCCCGCCCTCTTCGAGCGCGTGCGCGAGCGACTCGTGCCAGCGAGCCTTCGATTCGACGTCGATGCCGCCGAGTACCGCGGCGCGCACGTAGTCGTGCGCCGGCTGCAAGATCATGTGGCCGTCGACTCGGCGCAAGGTCGCGAGCCGCTCGGCCGACAACACCGCCGCTTCGGCATGGCCGCCGTTGATCCCGGCGGCGCGCGCGGCGAGCTCGACCGAGAGCGGCCTCGCCGCGATGCTGGTCACGACGAGCATCGCCTGCGCTTCGACCGAGAGCCGGCCGGCGCGAGCGAGCACGAGGTCCTCCATCTTCGCGCCGTCTTGCAGCCGCGGCGCGCGCGCCATCTCGGCGAGCACGAGCGGGTTGCCGGCGGCGGCGGTCACGACCGCGGTCGCCCGCCGCGAGTCATCCGCGAGCTGAGCTACGAGCGCGACCGAGTCATCGACCGAAAGCCCGCCGAGCTCGAGATCGCGAACATCGCCGCGCCGGGTCTGTCCGGCGGGCGGACGCCGCAGCTGGGCGACCACGCCGAGGTAATCCTCCGGCCGGTGCGCGAGGATGATCAAGATCGACGGCTCGGACTCGTGAATGAGCTCGGCGAGAAATCCTGCGCTGTCGGCATCGCCCCAATGGATATCGTCGACGAACATCACGATCGGTTTGATCCGGGCGATCCGGCTCAGCAGCATGCGCAGCGCTTTGAACGCGCGCCGGCGCAGCTCTTGGAGGTCGCTCGGAGGCGCGGTGGTATCGGCAAGCTCGGCGAGCTCGGGGACCCGCTTCATCACCGGGAACAGCCGAACCAGCAAACCGAGATCGCGTGGCACGACCGATTCGCGCTGCGCCGGCGGCAGGCCGAACAACACGCCGGTTAGCGTGTCGACGATGCCGTCGAGCATCTTGAACGGCACCTGCTCGCGCTCGAAGCAGCGACCCTCGAGCACGAACACCGCATCGCCCAGCGAGCGCATGACCAGCCGGATCAGCGTGCTCTTGCCGATGCCCGAGGCGCCGCGCACCATC
>CAZDGY010000696.1:0-3992 GCA_964504685.1 uncultured Kofleriaceae bacterium
CGCGATCGTCGGTCCGGCATTCGCGCTGACGCTCGTCGTCGCGTTCGGCTGGACGCTCGTCAATACGCGCGCGCTCCAGCTCCTCCTAGACAACGCGGTCGGCTTTCGCGCGTTACTCGCGATCCGGCTGATCGGCGACGGCTACAACTCGCTGTTGCCGGCGGCCGGTGTCGGCGGCGAGCCGTTCAAGGTCCGCCAGCTAACCGCGAGCGTGCCGGTGGGCCACGCGGTGACCGCGCTGATCCGCGACCGCGTGATCGAGAACGGCGTCGGCTTGCTCGTCACCGCCGGCGGGCTCGCGTGGGGGCTGTTGTGCTTCGCATTGCCGTCGGCGCTGCGCGCGGGGCTCGTCACGTACATCGCGATCGGTGCGGCCGCCGGACTCGCGAGCCTCGCGCTCGTGTTGACCCCGCTGCCCGGCAAGCTCGGGCGCACGCTCGGCCGTTGGCTCGGCGGGACTGGCGAGATCGAGCACGTGCCGCTGCCCGCCGGTCGGCTCGCGCACCTGCTGCTGTGGTACGCGCTGTCGCGGTTCGTCGGCATGTTCGAGTTCGTCGCGCTGCTGTGGGGGCTCGGCTTGCCGCACGACCCGGCGACGGTGGTGTTCTGTTATTGCTTTCACCACGCCGCGGGGTTCATCAGCTTCGCCATTCCCGCCGGGCTGGGCGTGTTCGAGGGCACGACCGTCTATCTGTTCTCGCTGCTCGGGTTTCCCGGCCCGCTCGGCGTCGCGTGCGCATTCGCGCGCCGCGGTCGGATGGTCGTATTCGGCGTCCTCGGAGCAGCGCTGCATGTCTTTGAGATCAGGTCGCGCGCTCGCGATCCGCGGTAGCATCTGGCCATGGCTGATCTGGTCGTGCCCCCGCTCGGCGAATCGATCGTGGAGGCGGTTGTTTCACGTTGGCTCAAGCAGAGTGGCGAGGCGGTCGCGGTCGACGAGCCGGTCGCCGAGCTCGAGACCGACAAGATCACGGTGCAGTTGCCGTCCCCGGTCGCAGGCGCGATGGGCGCACAACGCGCCGCGGTCGGCGCGACGGTCAAGGTCGGCGAGGTGATCGGTCAGGTCGACGCGGGCAAAGCGGGCGCAGTGGCTGCGAAGCCGGCGCCAGCTCCCGCCGCACCAAAGCCACCCGGTGCAGCGAAGCCGGCAGCGGCTCCAGGACCCGCCGCCCCAGCGCCGGCGCCCCAAGCCGCCAAGCCTGCGCCGGCGATGGTCAGCGTCGCCGCCGCGTCCGCGAGCAACGGAGAGTCGCTCGATCGCGACGCGCTGTTACGCCTGACTCCCTCGCAGCGCCTCGCCGCTCGCGAGCACGGCTCGTTGCCGGCGCGCGCCGACAGCGCCGCGGTCCAGCCCGCCGGCCCCAGTGTCGAGGCTCGACTCGCGCAAGTCGATCCGCGCGACGAGATCGCGCCGATGTCGCCGCTGCGCAAACGCGTCGCCGAACGGCTCGTCCAGGCGCAACACGAGTCGGCGTCGCTGACGACGTTCAACGAAGTCGACATGACGCAGATCATCGAGCTGCGCACGAAATACAAAGACAGCTTCGAGAAGAGCCACGGCACCAAGCTCGGCTTCATGTCGTTCTTCGTCAAAGCCTGCGTCGCCGCGTGCAAGCTGTTTCCCGGCGTCAACGCCGAGGTCGTCGGCGGCAACATCGTCTACAAGAAGCACTACGACTTCGGCATCGCGGTTTCCGCCCCGAAGGGCCTCGTCGTGCCGGTACTTCGCGATTGCGACAGCCGGACGTTCGCCGAGATCGAAGCCGGCATTCTCGAGCTCGCGGATCGCGCGCGCAACGCGAAGCTCGCGCTGCCGGATCTCAGCGGCGGCACGTTCAGCATCACGAACGGCGGGATCTACGGCTCGATGATGTCGACGCCGCTGCTCAACTACCCGCAGACCGGCATCCTCGGGATGCACAACATCGTCAAGCGCGCGGTCGTGATCGGTGACGAGATCAAAGTCCGGCCGATGATGTACGTGGCGCTCAGTTACGATCACCGCGTCGTCGATGGTCGCGAGGCGGTGTCGTTCCTCGTCGCGGTCAAGGATCGTCTCGAAGCGCCCGACCGGATGCTGCTCGAAGCCTAGTGCACCCTCGGCCGCGCGCTCACTCTGTCGATCATCCAGTTGCCTCAGGGCGCGGCGCGAACGGCGATGGCGGCGCCGGTCATCGGATCGGCAGGTGCGGGCAGGGCGACGCGATCGATCGCGACGGCCGCGGTGTGCGCGATCGCCGCGACGAAACCGCCGGCGAGTGGCGCGAGTGCGACGATCTCTTCGCGACCGGGACCGCTGACCGGCCACACCGCGGTGACTACGCCTTCGCTATCGAGTGCCGCGAGGAACGCATCATCGCCGCCCGCGGCATTCAGCTTGTGGCCGCCGATCGTCACCTCGCCGGAGAAGAACCCGCCGACGACGACGCCGCTCACCCCCTCGGGCGCGCAGATCGCGCGTACGCCATCGAACTCGGCGCCCCCGATCAGCGTGGCGCCGCCGACTACGCCGTCGCTGCCGAACCAAGCGATCAAGCCGTCGCCGGTGCCTTGCGCGGATAGCTCGTGGCTGCCAACCGCCAGCTTGCCGCGTGCATTCGATGCGACCGCGACGCGTCCGCTCTCATCGATCGCGACGCCGGCGACCGCTTCGTCGTAGTGGCCGCCGAAGGTCTGCACCCACCGCAACGCTCCGGCGAGGTCGAGCTCGGCGACAACGGCATCGGCGAGCGGTGAGCGGTCGTCGATCTGGACCAGCCTCTGGCCGAATAGATCGGCATCCATGCCGAACGTGCCTGCGATCGCGATGCGGTCGCCCCGCGCGGCGACGCCGGTGATCGCATCGCCGCCAGGCCCGCCCATGCGGATGATCCAATCGACCGTACCGGCCGCGCCGAGCTTCGCGACGAAGCCATCCGCGGTGCCCGCGCTGGTCACGACTTTCGCGCCGGCGCGCAGCGTGCCGCTGAACGACCCGCCGATCACGACGCCATCGCCGGCCGCAGCGATCGCGCTCGCGACCGCCCACTCGCCCGAATCGAGCGGCAGCACCCACTTGATCGCGCCGGTGCCGGCATCGAGGGCGATCGCGAGGATGCCCGGATCGCCGCGCAGCACCCTCGGCGCGCCGGCGATCGCGATGCCGCCCGCGGCGCTAGTCGTGACCACGACAAGCGCGTTGGCTGCGGCGATCGGACCTCCGCCGCCCGGGACCTCGGTCGACCAGCTGACCGCGCCGTTCGTGCGCGCGACGATCGTCGTGTGACCGGCCGCCGCGATCGCGGTGAAGATCCGGGCGCCGCCGCGGTCGCCAGCGACGCCGCGCAAGGTTCCCCCCGCACTGACGTCGAGCGTCTGCGCAGTCGCTGGCGACCGCGGATGCTCCGGGGAGTGACAGGCAGCGATCGCGAGCGCTACCGCCGCGAATCGCATCGCGGTCGGAGCTAGAACTTCTCGCCGCGCGACCGCATATCAGCGATCACCGCAGGCAAGCCGAGCTTGTCGATCAGGCGCATGCCGCGCGCCGAGATGCGAATCGTGACCCAGCGCTTCTCGTCCTCGAGCCAGAACCGCTTGTCCTTGAGGTTGATCTCGAACCGGCGCTTGGTGTGGCGGTTCGAGTGCGAGACGTTGTTGCCGACGAGCGGCTTCTTCCCGGTGACTTGGCAAACGCGCGACATCGCCAGCTCCTAGATCTTCGACTCTTTGAACTCGACGTGCCGACGCACGACCGGGTCGTACTTCTTGAGCACGAGTTTGTCGGGCGTACGCTTGCGGTTCTTCGACGTCGTGTAGAAGAAGCCGGTATCAGCGGTCGACACCAGACGGATGAGCTCGCGGCCCGATTTCCCTTTTTTCGCCATGGCAGTAGCTCCGGGGACGCGTTGTATGCCACGGGCTTCGTCGCGTTGGCAAGCCCCGAGGTGAGTCGATCGATCGGCTGTCCGGCGCAGCAAGGACGGCCGACTCCCTATACCGAGGGGCCCCCGGGC
>CAZDGY010000697.1:0-3989 GCA_964504685.1 uncultured Kofleriaceae bacterium
CGGGTTCGAGTCCCGCCGCTCGCACTACGCTCCGCTCCGTGCCGCACCGTGACTCATCGCATGACGAGGACGGCGGTCCCTTCGAAATGGCCCGCGCGGAGGTCGGCAAGCGCCGTGTTCGCGTCGGCAAGTGCGTAGGTCGTCACCTGTGGGCGAAGGCCGATGATCGGCGCTAGTGCGAGCAACTCGTCGCCGTCGCGACGCGTGAGGTTCGCGACCGACCGGATGGTCCGCTCCTCCCACAACAGGCGGTACGGGAACGATGGGATGTCGGTCATGTGGATCCCGGCGCAAACCACAGTTCCACCGGGCGCAACGGCTGCAAGCGCGAGTGGGACGAGCTCGCCGACGGGCGCGAACAGAATCGCGGCATCGAGCTCTTGCGGTGGTCGTTCGTCGGAGCCGCCGGCCCAAATGGCACCGAGCTGACGCGCAAAACGCTGACCAGCCGCATCGCCCGGTCGCGTGAACGCGAACACATCGCGGCCCTGGTGCTGGGCAATCTGCGCGATCATGTGCCCAGCGGAGCCGAAGCCGTAGAGTCCGATGCGTTTGCCATCGCCGGCGAGCCGTAGTGATCGATACCCGATCAGCCCACCACATAACAGCGGCGCGGCTTCCGCGGCCGAATAGCCGGCAGGCATCCGGAACGCGTACCGAGCGTCAGCGACGCACGCGTCGGCGAAACCACCATCGCGGTGGTAGCCGGTGAACTGCGCGCTCCGGCACAAGTTCTCGCGGCCGCTAACACAGTAGTCGCACGTTCCGCAGGTCCATCCGAGCCAGGGCACACCGACTCGATCGCCGGCCGTGAATCCAGAAACAGCCGATCCGACTCGAGTGATCGTTCCGACGATCTGATGGCCCAGAACGCGCGGCAGTCCACCTTCAGCCAGTTCGCCATCGTGGACATGGAGATCGGTGCGGCACACTCCACACGCTTCGATCGCGATCTGGATCTCGCTCGCCCGCGGTTCGGGCGCCGGTCGCGAGCGCATCACAAGTGGTTCGCCGACCCGCTCTAGCACCATCGAGCGCGACATCGTCATCCCCAAGACTACGCCGCCTTCAACATCGGCAACGACCGGTTCCGCGCATTCGCTACGTCCAGGCGTTCGCGCAACGATTGCACGTGCAGCGCCGCGCAAGCTTTGCTCGGCCCGAAACCTCGGCTTGGAACGACGCATGCAGTCGGTGTGGGCGATGCGCCCTCATGCTGTGTTGCTAATTGCCCTCGCGGCATGCGAGACGAGCCACGCCGATCCCGCGCCGGTCGCGTACGACCATCAGGCGATGGTCCGATTCCATATGCGCGAGCACTACGACATGCTCGGTGCGATCCAGCACCTCGTGATCCGCGACGATCTGTACGACGTCACGGTCATCGCGCGCACGATCGGCAACGGTTTGGACGAGCCCGGTCTCGAACGATGGAAGGGCCAAGCAAGCCTTGCGCGTTCGAACGCGCGCGAGCTCGCCGCGGCGCCGAACACCGACGAGGCTTGTCGGCGCACGGCTCGCCTTGCCGCGACGTGCGCCAACTGCCACATCGATGCGCGCGTCGGCAATATGTTCGGGCCGCCGCCACCAGTCCCCCCGGATGGCAAGGCGCTCGACGCGCGCATGGCGCGGCACGTGTGGGCGGCGGACCGCCTGTTCGAAGGGGTGATCGGCGCCTCGGATAACGCGTGGCTAGCTGGCCTCGACGTCTTGGCGCAGACGCCGGCGCCGTTCTCGATCGTCGACGCGGATCGCATCGCGCTCGCGCAGCGGCTCCAGGACCTCGCGGACTCGACCAGAAAACATGCCGCCAAGGACAGCTCCGCCGAACGCGCGCGTGCCTTCGGCGAAATCCTCATCACGTGCTCGGCATGCCATACGGCGGATCGCAAGCCGGTGAAGTGACCGCCTGGCGGCAACGGAGATCATCATGTGGATCATCGGAAGGGATCCGAGCGGCGATCGCGCAATTCTCGCGCGCCATCGCACCAGGAACGCGATTCGTTCGCGAGAACAAACCAAAGAGAGCTGAGCAACTATGAAGATCAGAACCGTGCTCGTGTGCGCGTCGCTCGCGTCCGCCTCGGTAGTGGGCGTTGCCTGCTACACGGACGAGCCAACGCCTCAGTACTACGAAGGGGTCGAAGATGGCGGGACCGACCTCGTCGAGATCAGTCCCGGCATCGAGGTAATCGCCGATTACGACGAGCCGATTTTCTTCGTCGATGACTACTACTGGGTGTTTCGAGGTGGCCTCTGGTATTGGTCCACGTGGTTCGGAGGTGGCTGGGTCCACGCGCATCCACCCCGATGGTCCTCACGGGTCCCGCATCCCGAGGCATACGCGCACTATCGTCCTGCCGGTTGGGCACCACACGAGCGCATCCAGGGCGGCTACGGAGCTCACGCTCAGTACCACGCGACACACCCGGCGCCGACCGGCATGCGCTCCCGCCCTGCAATGCACGGCGGCGGTGGGGGCAGGCATCGATAGCTCCTGCCACGACGTCGCTCACGCGCCGACACGGCGTGAGATTCGCGTGAACCTTTCGGGGGTCGGACCTGTCCGCGCTAGATCCACCGAGTGGCGGTCATCCTGCTCGGCGCGGTCATCCTGGTCGTCGCGATCGACGCGATCGGCCGGCTCGACGAGCGCGGCCCACGGCGCGAACGCGGCGAGTCCGCGATCACGACTCAGAAGATCATCGTCGATCTAACGAAGCGGCAGCGGTGACCAGGTGACAGGCGGCTAGCCCCTCGGTCGACGTCACCGCGACCATGCATCGCCGCTGCGCCTCCGGCCACGATCCTTGCTCGCACGCTGCTTCGAATTGGCTCGGCATCCCCTTCAGTGCGGCCGCGATCGCGGCTCCAAGCGCTTCACGCTTCGCCGGATCGACCGAGTCGAGATCCGGTTGCGTCAGCTGCGTTAGATGCCTGCCAACCGCCGCGCAGCTGACATCGTCGGGCGAGCCAGGCGCGACCGTGGCCGTGGTCTTCGTCGCGACGACGATGATGCCGTCCTGTGTTTCTCCGGGATCGCCGATATCGATCTCGCAGTTGAGACCGGCGGTGGCGATATCGTCCGCCGCCATGAGGCACGCCATATGCTCGGCGGTCCAGTGGTGGTTCGCGCACGTCGCTTCGATGTGCTCGACGAACGGATGATTCGCGACGTCGACCAAGCGGGGCTCCATCGTCGCGTCCGCCGGGTTGAGGCCGTAGATCATGTCGGCGAAGTGGTGCGCGACTGCAGCGCAATCGACGGCGCCGACGGCGAACGCGGCGGAGCGCTGGTGTGGCGTTGCGCCCGCGCCGGTCGCGTCGGTCGCAGTGGGCAAGCTCGGGATCGCGGTTGCGAACGAGCGATGAGCCGCTGGGCTCGCGCCGATGCGCGCACTCGCGGTGACCGTCTGTTGTGAAGTCGTCGCAGCGGCAGGCGCGGCGCTCGAACGGTTGACGAGATAGCCGGTCCCCGCGATCGCGGCGACGGCGGCGGCAAGTGCTCCTAGCTTCAGCATGGTCGATCCTTTGATGGTTGAGGCCTCGACATGCGGAACCACCGCCACGAAAACGATCGCGGCAGCGACGGCGGCGACGAGATCGCGACTCGGACGCGCGCGCTCGAGCGTGCGCTCGACAACCGCAACGTCATTCGCCAGATACTGTCGTCCTCGCGACAAGCGCTGGTGCGTGGCGTCTTGGCTGATCCCGAGCGCCCGTGCGACGTCGGCTACCGATCGCTCGTCGTAGTAGTACAAGACGAGCGGCTCTCGGTAGGTCTCGGGTACGCGCGCGAGCGCCGCCGCGACGACCTCCTCGTCTTCGCGTTCGCTGATCGTATCGAACGGTGTCGTCGTCGAAACGATCGCTGCGCCGTCGATCAGTGCCTCGCGTCCGCGGTGCCGACGCGCGGCGCGCGCCAAGTTGCGCGCGATCCCGCACAGCCACGCCGGTAGCCGCTCGGCATCTCGCAGTGAGCCGAGTCG
>CAZDGY010000698.1:0-3989 GCA_964504685.1 uncultured Kofleriaceae bacterium
GACGCGTATTACGACGGGCACAAGAGCGTGAACGGCAAGTCTGGCACCAACAACAACGACGGCGGCGGCGGCGGCGGTGGCGGCGCCGGCCTCGTCTATGCGTCGACGACCCCGAGTGGTGGCGGCGACATCTCGCCCCCGGCGATCACGCCGTAGCTCAGCCGAGCCGTTTGCCGTCCGGCGACCAGCGGTAGTAGCCCTCGCCCGATTTCTTGCCGAGCTTGCCGGCTGCGACCTTATCGCGCAGCGACTGCGGCGGCGCAAAGCTCGGCCCGATCGCGGTCGCGAGGTAGTCGGCGATGCCCAAGCGCACGTCGAGACCGACCAGGTCGGTGAGCTCGAGCGGCCCCATCGGATGGCCGTAGCCGAGCTTCATCGCGGTGTCGATATCCGCGGCTGAGGCGACGCCCTGCTCGACCATCCGCATCGCCTCGAGCCCGATCACCAGACCGAGCCGGCTCGACGCGAATCCCGGGCTGTCGGCGACCGTGATCGGCGTCTTCCCGAATTTCTCGGCGAGCGCGACCGCGAGCGCGACGGCGCTGGGGTCCGCCTTGGCATGGCGCACGATCTCGACCAGCTTCATCACTTGCACCGGGTTGAAGAATTGCATGCCGACGAGCCGCGCCGGTTCACTCACCGCTGCAGCGATCTCGGCGATCGGTAGCGACGACGTGTTCGTCGCGAGCAACGCGGTGGCCGGAGTCGATCGATCTACGGCCGCGAAGATCTCGCGCTTGAGCTCGTTCCGCTCGGGGACGGCTTCGATGACGGCTTGCACGCCGTCGCATGCGGTCGCGAGCTCGGTCGCCGGCGACAACCTCGCGAGCGCGCTGTCGCGGTCCTGCGGCGACAACTTACCGAGCTCGACGCCCTTGCCGAGGTTCTTCGCGATCTTGTCGATCGCGGTCGCGGCCGCGCCCGGAATGGCGTCGAAGATTCGCGCGTGGATGCCGGCGACCGCGGCGACGTGCGCGATGCCGTGGCCCATCGTGCCAGCTCCGATGACCGCGATGGTACGAACTTGATCGAGGGTTGGAACGATCACGGCGCGAACGTACGCGATCTGCCGAGTTCTTGAAATCGTACGCGTACGAGTACGAGTCGGATGCGGTACCGTGCCGCCGTGGTCGACATCGATCGTCTGCATCGCGAGCTCGAAGCGATCGTCGGGCCGCGACGCGTTTCGATCCGCGAGGTCGACCTCGATGTCTACGCTCGCGATATGTGGCCACGCCTGCTGCTCGCGCATCGCGATGGCGCCCCTCCGCCGCGGCGACCACACGCCGTCGTCTGGCCGGAGCACGTTCGCGAGATCGTGGCGATCGTCAAGCTCGCGCGCGAGCAGCGCTTGCCGATCGTGCCGTACGGCGGCGGCTCGGGCGTATGCGGCGGCGCGGTGCCGATCCACGGCGGCATCACGATCGATACCAAGCGGATGCAGCAGCTGCGCTCGGTGCGCAGCGACGATCTGATCTGCGATGTCGAGGCCGGACTCAACGGCGAGCGGTTCGAACGCGAGCTCGAGCGGCGCGGCTACACGTTCGGTCATTTCCCGTCCTCGATCTACTGCTCGACGGTCGGCGGCTGGATCGCGACGCGCGCCGCCGGCCAGCTGTCGACGAAATACGGCAAGGTCGAAGATCGCGTCGCCGGGCTCACGATCGTCACCGGTCGCGGCGAGATCGTCGAGACCGACGGTCCGAATCGCGCGCTGCGCGGCCCGAGCTGGAGCCAGCTGATCCTCGGCAGCGAGGGCACGCTCGGCTTGATCACGTCGGCGCGCCTCCGGGTGTCGCCGGCGCCGCAGCTCCGCGTGTTTCGCGGCTTCGAGATCGGCAGCGTCGAACAAGGCGTTCACGCGATCCGTCGCGTGCTGCAAAAAGGCTTGCGGCCCGCGGTCGTCCGGCTCTACGACGAGCTCGATACCTTGATCGAATCCTTCGGTCATCACGAAGGCCCCGCCGACAAGCAGCCCGAGAAAGATCCGCGCGCTCCGTCGCCACCGATCGCGACCGGCGCGTTGCCTGCATGGCCCGACAGCGAAGCCCCCGACGACGATCCGCTGTCCGATCGCTTGATCGGTAAGCTGATCGGCTTTGCCAAGCGGCGCGCGCTCGAGAGCGGCGGGGTCGTCAACAAGCTCGCGAACGCGGTCGCCGAGAAGGTCGCTCGGCGCGGCTGTCGCATGGTGATCGGGCTCGAAGGCGCGCGAATTCGCACCGAGGTCGAAGCCGCGTTGACGTTCGGCGAGCTCGAAGCCGCCGGCGCGCGCGATAAAGGCGAAGATCCGGGTTGGGCCTGGCTCCGGCGGCGTTACGCGGTGAGCTATCGGATGTCTCCGGTGTTTCGCGACGGTGCGTTCGTCGACACGATGGAGGTCGCCGCGAGCTGGGAACGGCTGATGGACCTGTATCACGCGGTGCGCTCGGCGCTGTCCCAGCACGCGGTCGTGATGGCGCACTTTTCTCACGCGTATCGCGACGGCTGCTCGATCTACTTCACGTTTGCGGGGCAAGCGAACGACACCGCGACCGCCGAGCGCCGTTACGACGCGATCTGGCGCGACGGGCTCGAAGCGACGACCCGGGTCGGCGGCACGATCAGCCATCACCACGGGGTCGGCTTACTCAAGGCGCCGTACATGGCCGGCGAGCATCGCGAGGCGATGGCGATCTTCGAGGGGATCAAGCGCAGCTTCGATCCCGACAACATCTTCAATCCGGGCAAGATGGGCCTGCGCGGAACGCCGAGCTCATGACGACGTTGCGCGAGCAACTCGCCGCCGCAGTCGGCGCCGAATCGGTCGACGAGCTCGGCGATCCCGTCGGCCTGCGCGTCGCGCCTCGCTCCGCCGCGGAGGTCGCGGAGGTCGTTCGCCGCACCGCCGCCGCAGGTGGAGCGGTGTACCCCGTCGGTGCCGGTGGTCGACCCGGTCAAGCTCACGATCCGCGGCCGCGCGTGTTCATCTCGACTCGCCGGCTCGATCAGGTGCTGCAGATCGACGAGCAATCGATGCTCGTGCATGTCCAAGCCGGCGTCACCGGGCTCGAGCTCGAACGCGTGCTCGCGCCGCGCGGACTTTCGGTCGGCGATTACCCGCCGGTCGTGTTGACGTCGTCGATCGGTGGCATCCTCGCGGTGCGCACGCCGGGAAAATCGAGCGCGCGCCACGGCTTCTTCGAGGAAGCCGTCGCTGGCGTCTCGGCGGTGCTCGCCGATGGCCGGACCGTTCACACCCGAGTCGCGCCACGGCGTTCGACCGGGCCGGACTTCGCGCGAGCCTTGTGCGGCAGCGAAGGCACGATCGGGTTCATCACGTCGGCGGTGCTCCGCGTTCATGCGCGTCCCGAAGCGCGGCTCGTCGCGGCGTATCGGTTGTCGTCGATCGATGCTGCGGTCTCGGCGGTGTATCTGGCATTGCGCGAAGAGGCCGAGCCGTCGGGCCTGCGGATCTACGACGCCGCCGAAGCGGCCCGGCACTTCGCGGGCCTGCCCGGCATGCCGTTGCGCGATGGCGAAGTCCTGTTGTGCGCTGCGACCGCCGGCCCGACGGATCTCGCGGCGTGCGATCGCGATCTGATCACGAGCGCGGTGCTCGCGGAAGGCGGCGCGATCGCCGAGCACGCGCTTGCTGATCTGTGGTGGCGAAGACTCCACGCTGGAGAACCAACACCCGCACCGTCACCGACGCTGCAGATCATGGCGAGCCCGGGCAAATTGCGCGCGGTCTATCACGCGGTCGCGGCGACCGCGGTCGAGCGCGCCGCGTCGTTGCGAACGCACATCTCTCGGTTCGACGCCGATGGCGCGGTGATGTTCTTCACGCTCGATCCCGGCGACGACGTCACCTGTGCCCATGCCGAACGATCGGCCGAGGGCGCAGGCGGTTGGTTGCTCGGTGCGCGCGCGGTCAAGCTCGACCCGTATCTGCGATCGCTCCGCGACTCGCTCGATCCGAACAGAGTGTTGAATCCGGGAACGCTGGC
>CAZDGY010000699.1:0-3977 GCA_964504685.1 uncultured Kofleriaceae bacterium
GCCGGCGAGCTTGCGCGTGCTCGAACGCGATGGCTCGCTCTACGGCCCGGCGGTCAACAAGCTCACGCTGATGAACTACACGACGCCCGCCACGGTGCGTGCGCTCGAGTGGATCTCGGCGCTCGTCCCGGAGCTGCCGCATATGTATCTGTCGTCGAGCCGCGACGAGAGCATCGACAAGGCGCTGCGGCTCATTCGCTGCACGCGCAAGACCGCGGGCGTCGCGATCGGGCTCGATGGCGGCTACTACGGGCACACCGTCGGCAGCACGCGATCGCTTTCGGATCCCGCGGTGCATCGCGGCGGTCCGGGCCACTTTTCGTGGCCGCGCGTGCCGCATCCGGCGATCGCAGGCACGAAAGCGTCGATCGATGCGCTGCGCGTAGCGGTCGCGAAGGCCGGTGGCCCGGCGGGTGTGCTCGGCTTGGTCTACGAGCTCGTGCAAGAGCGCACCGGTCAGGTGTTGCCGTCGGACTTCATCGCCGAGCTCGCCAAGCTGCGCACCGAGCTCGAGCTACCGCTGATCGCGGTCGAGACCACGACCCATACGTATCGCTCGGGCAAGGGCCCGTTCTTGTCGACCGCGGTGGGCCTCGTACCCGACGTGCTGACCTGGTGGGGCGGGGCGCAGACCGGCTACTTGCACACGTCGGCGAAGTGGTACGTCCCCGGTCCGCTGATGCTCGTCTCGACCTGGGACGGCGACGAGCTATCGCTCGTTCGGCAACATCATCAAGCGCGTGCAGCGCGACGGCTCGATATCGCGGGCGGCGCGGCGGCGCTCGATCGCGCATTGACCGCATTCGGTCTGCCGTTTGCCGGGCTCGGCGCGTATCGCGTGATCGACGCGGGCGGGCGCGCCGACGAAGTGGCCGATGCGCTCGGCGAGCGCGGCATCGCGGTGCGGCGGTTCCCGACGGGGAAGCTCGGTGTGATCCCGGCGCTCGATCGGCTGGTCGAAGCGGCGGAGGCGATCGGCGGCGCAGGCGGCGCGCGTTGAGGACGCTCGATCTCCCAGCCGGCAAGTCGCCGCGCGAGTGGGGCCAGCTGCACGGCGAGAGCTTTCGCGGCGAGATCAAAGCGCTCGCCGCGATCCGCGTCTACCTGTGCACGAAGGTCGGCGGGTTCAAGGATCCGCCGGCGGTGCTCGCGGCGGCCAAGGCGCACCTGCCGGTGTTGGAGAGCTACGACCGCGATCTGCACGCCGAGCTGTGCGGGATCGCCGAAGGCGCCGCGGTGACGCCAGAAGAGATCGTCGTCGCGAATCACTACACCGATCTGCGAGATCTAGATCCGGATCAGACGACGTGGAAGCCAGCGCCGACGCGTGACGATCCGGGCTCGGGCGCGGGCTCGGGCTCGGGCTCGGGCTCGGACAGCTTGGGAGGTGACGGTTGCTCGGTCATCTGGGCCGAGACCGCGACCGGACGAATCCTCGCGCAGACCTGGGATATGCACGCGACCGCGATCCCGTACGTCATGACGCTCGGTGTTCCCGAGACCGCGAAGGCGCCGGCGATGCGCTTGCTCACGGTCACTGGCTGCCTCGGGATGGCGGGGATGAATGCGGCGCGCGTCGCGATCGCGATCAACAACTTGTATTCGACCGACGCGACGCTCGGCGTCGTGTGGCCCGCGGTCGTGCGTCGCGCGCTCGCCGAACGGACCGTGACCGGCGCGCGCGACGAGATCGCGCATGCGCCGATCGGCTCGGGCCATCACTACTTCATCGGCGGCCGCAATGCGGCATTCGCCATCGAGGCATCGGGAACGCGGCGCAAACAAGTGTTCAACGGCGATCTCAAGGTCTATTGCCACACGAACCACTGCTTCGATCGCGATGTCGCCGCGCATTCGAAGGTGCCGGCCGCGAGCACGACCCACGATCGCATGCACTGGCTCGAGGTCGACCTCGCGCGCGCGCCGATCGCGGATCTCGCCGATGCCTGGCGCCGGCTCGGCTCGGAAGACGGTTGGCCGCGCAGCATCAACACGAACATGTCGACGCCAGAGAACCCGCACGGCGCGGCGACCTGCGGCGCGATCGCGATGAACCTGACGTCGGGCGAGCTGTGGGCGCAGCAAGGCTTCATTCACAACGTCTCGCCCGTGCGGTGGAAGCTATGACTCACGACTATCCGTTCTTCTTCACGTGGTCGGCGCAGCACGCCGCCAAGCCGCTCGAGCTGACCGGCGGGCAGGGCGCGCACTTCTCGACCAAAGATGGCGGTCGCTGGCTCGATCTCGGCGCGCTGAGCTACCAAGTCAACGCCGGCCACGGCAACAAGCGCATCGTCGACGCGATCAAGCGCCAGGCCGACGAGCTGTGCCTGTCGGCGCCGAACGCGGTGTTCCCGGCGAAGGTCGAGCTCGCCGAGCGCTTGCTCGCGATGGCCGGCCCAGGCTTTTCGCGCGGCAAAGTGTTCTTCACGCTCGGCGGTGCCGAGGCGAACGAGAACGCGCTCAAGATCGCGCGTGCGGTCACCGGGCGGCTCAAGAACGTCGCGCGCTATCGCAGCTACCACGGCGCGTCGATGGGCGCGTTGTCGCTGACCGGCGACTGGCGGCGCGCTCCGATGGAGCCCGGGATTCCGGGCGTCGTCCACGTCGCCGACTGCTACTGCGATCGCTGCCCGTTCGGCAAACAGCTCGCGACCTGCGCGCGCGAGTGCGCGACGAACATCGATGCCCAGATGCAGCTCGAGGGCCCGCATTCGGTCGCCGCGGTGTTTCTCGAGCCGGTGCCGGGTGCGAACGGCGTGCTCGTGCCACCGGCGGAGTACTGGCCGATCGTGCGCGCTGCTTGCGATCGCGAGGGCGCGCTGCTCGTCGCCGACGAAGTGATCACCGGCTTTGGCCGCACCGGCAAGCCGTTCGGGTTCCAGCACTGGAACGCGGTGCCCGATCTGATCACGGTCGCGAAGGGGCTCGCATCGGGCTATCAAGCGATCGGCGCGGTGTTGGTCAGCGAGCGCGTCGCGCAGCACTTAGACGAGCGCGTGCTCGCGTGCGGGTTGACGTACTACGCGCATCCGACCGCCTGCGCCGCCGCGGTCGAGACCCTGAACGTCTACCGCGACGACAAGCTATTCGAGAACGCCGAGCGGCTCGGGCCCGTCCTGCGCCGCGAGCTCGACGCCGTCAAGCAGCGAGTCGCCGCCAAGTCGTTCGTGCGCGGCCAAGGCCTGCTCGCCGCTCTCGAGGTGGAGGCACCGAGTATCGAGTGGGGCGTACTCGGCGGCGAGCTCGCACAGCGCAAGCTGTCGCTCCACGTCGACGGCAAGCGCGGCACCGCGATCTTCGCGCCACCGCTGTGCATCACCGAGCAAGAGCTCGTCGGCGGCATCCGATCGTTCGGTGACGCCGCGGTGCGCGCGTTCGGAGCCGCGACATGAACCACCACGACAAGGTCGTGCGCTCGGTCGCCGAAGCACTCGCGCCGGTCCAGGACGGCATGACGATCCTGGTCGGCGGCTTCGGCTTGTCCGGCAATCCCGAAGCGCTGATCAAAGGCATGGTGGAGCGCGGCGTGAAGCAGCTGACGCTGGTCTCGAACAACGCCGGCAACCTCGGCAAGGGCCTCGCGACTTGGTTGCGCGCGGGCATCATTCGCAAGGTGATCTGCAGCTATATCGGCGGCAACGAAGATCTGCACACCCGGATGGCGTCCGGCGAGGTCGAGGTCGAGATCACGCCGCAAGGCACGCTCGTCGAGCGGATGCGCGCCGCAGGAGCCGGCATCCCCGGGTTCTACACGCCGACCGGCGTGGGTACCGTCGTAGAGCAAGGCAAAGAGGTCAAAGAGCTCGACGGCAAGCGCTACATCCTCGAGCGCGCGCTGCACGGCGACGTCGCGCTCGTCCGCGCCGCGAAGGCCGACCGGTTCGGTAACCTCCGGTTCTGGCGCACCGCTCGTAACTTCAACCCGGTGATGGCGACCGCCGCGAAGCTCGCGCTGGTCGAGTGCGACGAGATCG
>CAZDGY010000700.1:0-3974 GCA_964504685.1 uncultured Kofleriaceae bacterium
GGGGCCGTCATCATCGAGCGATGCGACGAGCGCACCGGTGGTGCGGCCGAGTGATTGCGCGAACGCCGCCGGCAGCTCCGCCGGGAACGCACCGACGCCGAGGTAGCCGCGGCGAATACCTCCGTGCGCGACGAGCTCGGCGACGACGCGACGCAACGTCACGACCGGAATCGCGAGATCCGCTCCGCGCAGCAGCGTGCGCGTGTTCATGCCGATCACCGCGCCCGACGAATCGATCAGCGGGCCGCCCGCGAAGCCTCGCGGGATCTGGCGATCGCTCTCGATGTAACGCTCGAGCCGGCCGCCATGCGGCGTGCGCTGCTCGGGGCCGAGCACGCCGATCGCTCGCAGCGAGGCCCGAGCAGTGTGGCCCGGCCGGCCGATCGCGAGTGCGAAGTTGCCGACCGCGAGCCCAGCGTCATCGACGGTCACCGCGGGAGTCAGGCCCCCGCCCCCGACGGTGGCGGGTTGCCCGCCGCTGAAATCGACGCGTAGGACAGCCACGTCCGAGCCGGCATCGCGGCCGACCACGGTGGCCTCGCGCTGGTCTAGCGTCCCGTCCGGGCGGGGGATTCCGACGCGGGTTCGGTCCGGAGTGTGGAAGTTGCAGGTGACGACGAGGTCTTGCGACCAGGCGAAGCCGGTACCACCTTGATGGTGGCCACGGGAGACGTGGATGACCGACGGGGCAACAGCAGCCACGGCGGCAGCGAGAGCTTGATCGAGGGCGCGAAACGGGTCTGGAGCAGGTTGAGCCATGTCTGCATCCTGCTGCGGACCCGGGTTGGGGGACATCCGCCGTTCGGCGAGGACGAACGGAGTTTTTCGTGCAGGTGCGAGAATTACGCAGCGAGAGAGATCGGCCACGGCCTCCCCGGCTGGGTAGGCCGCTACACCTTGACCCGCCCACCTAGCGTGACCATGTTGTCACGACTGAGGTAAGTCCAATGACCCGAAACCCAAATGTCTCGCTGTCCATCGCCGAGCCGATCAAGGTCGTCTTGTTGACCGATGATCCGCTGCTCCGCGCCGGGCTGTCGAGCCTGCTCGCCCAGGTCGGTTCGATCGATGTCGTCGACCGCGACGCGGCAGAGGTGGCGCTGTGGGACGCCGGGGTCGATGCCGACAAGACGCTCGCGCGGCTCGGTGACCTGCGCACGCTCGAAATCCCCGCGGTCGCGGTCGTTCGCGATCCGGCTCATGTCGGTCCTGCCCTCGCGGCTGGTGCACGTGGTGTCGTGATGCGCGATCAAGTCGGGCCGGGGATCCGCGCGGCCCTCGCTGCAGTGCGCAGCGGGTTGACCGTGATGGACTCCGAGCTCGCGGCTACGCTGCTCCCAACCCCGGTGGTGCGCGAGCACACGCCGAAAGGTCGCGGCGAGCTGACCGAGCGCGAGAAGCAGGTCGTGCAGCTGTTGTCGGAAGGTCTGTCGAACAAGCTGATCGCGGACCGTCTCGGGATCAGCGACCACACCGCGAAGTTCCACGTCAACGGCGTGATGATGAAGCTCGGCTCTTCGACCCGGACCGAAGCGGTCGTCGAAGCCGTCCGCCGCGGCCTGATCCAGCTGTAGGCCGCCAGCCGTATTCGTCGAGCGCGATCAAGCCACGGTCGCCGACCTCGACGCCCTCGCGCTCGAGTAGCTCGCGCTGGATCGCCGCCCCGACCGGATCGTGAATCGCGATCCGGCCGCGTTGTCTTCCGGCTTTGCCGATCACGCGTTGCCAGGGCACGCCCGGCGCGCGGTTGCTGTTCTTGAGCGCGGCGCCCGCGATCCGCCCACCGCTGGGGATTCCGGCCAGCTCGGCGAGCTCGCCATACGTCACGACGCGGCCGCGCGGGATTTTTCGCGCCACGGCGTAGATCCGCACGAACAACTCGTGCAGGTGACTCGCCGACTCGCTTGCCGCCATTGCCATCGTCACGCTACGACAACAGCTGATGTGGATCCAGGTGCTCTACTTCGCGGTGTTGCGCGAGCGGATCGGCAAGAGCGACGAGTTGCTCGAGCTGCCTGCGGGAGCGAGCGCCGGAGATGCGATCGCAGCGTTGACCGCGCGGTATCCCGCGGTCGCTTCGCTCCAGGGCCGGTTCCGCGTCGCGGTCGGTCGCGCGTTCGTCGCCGATCCGGACCGCCACGCGCTCGCCGAGGGCGACGAGCTCGCGATAATTCCGCCGGTCGCCGGCGGTGCAATGTGATCGCACGCCATGTCGCGTTGCTCTCCGAGCCGCTGTCGGTCGATCGGTGCATCGCCGCGGTGTCCGGACCGGAGATCGGCGGCATCGTGACGTTCGTCGGCACAGTGCGTCGCCACAACCACGGCGCGACGATCGAACGACTCGAATATGAGGCCTATGCCGCAATGGCGATGCAGGTGATGGCCGAGCTATGCGCCGAAGTCGAAGGCGAGATCCGAGATTGTCAGGTCGCGATCGAACATCGCGTCGGCACGCTCGCGATCGGTGACATCGCGGTGGTCGTCGCCGCCAGTGCGCCGCATCGGGCCGAAGCGTTTGCCGCGTGTCGCGCGCTGATCGATCGGCTCAAGGAGCGCGTGCCGATCTGGAAGAAAGAGTTCGGCGATAGCGGCGAGGAGTGGATCGGCCTGGGCCCTTAGGGCGCGGGCTGCGCCGGCTCGGGTGCGGGCTCGGCCGATCCTTCAGGCGCGGGCGGCGGCGGCGGCGCGGCAGCGGTCGGCGGCGGGTTGACCGGCGTCACTGCGGTTGGTGTCGGCGGTGGCGGCGGGGCGGTGGGCTGGATCGCTCGCTCGATCGGCGGGTGCTCCTCGCCCGCGGTGGCCGGCGTCGGCGGCGGCGTCACCGGTGGCGGCGTGAGCCGCGGCGGCGGGTGATGACCGGCCGGTGCAACCGTGGGTGCGCTCCCCCCGCTGCACTCCTCGTTACCGATCTTCTTCATGTCGCGCCACGTGCCGGCGAGCTTGATGTGGAACAAGCCATCCGTGCCCTGCTCGGCGCCGGTTGCCTGTAGCGCTGCAAGCGTCTTGGGCTCGCGCTTGCCGAGCGACTCGGAGCCCTTGAACCGCAAGCAGCCGGTGACGGTCGAGTCGCCGAACACCTGCGCGAGCCCCATCGCGAGGTCGACGTGGACATCGCCGTCGTTCGACTTCGATTCGAACTTCGACAGCGTGAACTTGCCGTCTTTGATCTCCATCTTCGCCGCAAGCGATTCGATCTTGATCGTGCCGAACTCGATGCCATCGCCGACCATCGCCTGCGTCCGCGTGTTCTTGATGAGCGGCTTGAGCTTGGCCTTGTTGTCGCCGAACGTGCAGCCGCTCGGGCACGACACGTCGATGTCCGCGTCGAGCTTCTTCCAGTTAATCCCGGGACGGCCGTTCTCGAACGGAAGATCGATCACCGCGGTGAGGTCGACCTTGCCGGACATCGGCAAGCCGATCACGCTACGCAGCGGCAAGCTTCCGCCGGGGATGCCTTCGCCCTCGAGGTTGATCGAGACGCCGTCGCGCATGAAATGGCGGAGCGTCACGTTGCCGCTGAGCTCGCCCGCTGCGATCTCGGCGTCGAGGTTGATCGAGACGTTCTTACCGATCAGCGCGAGCAAGCCGACATCGAGCTTCACGCGATTGAACGTGAACAACAGCGGCACTTCGTCTGGCTTCGTCGTTCGCGTCCGGATCTGCAGGTTGTTGATATAGACGCGCCCCGGCAACCAGCCGCGCTCGATGTCCTTGTACGTGATGTCGAAGATGTCCGACGCCGCCTCGATGCCCTTCTTCAACGCACGATCGTAGGGGGCGGTCGCTTGCAGCGCGAACAAGAACGTCACGAGCGAAAGCACGATGTAGCCGCCGAGCCGAGCCATCCGGCGCGGATCTTTGACGAACGCGAAAATCGATCGGCCGACCGAACGTGCGACGTCTGCGGCTTTCATGGGGTCGCCTTCTTGTCCGCAGAGCCGCTCGCGCTGCCGCCACTGCCATCGGCTTTCTGC
>CAZDGY010000701.1:0-3971 GCA_964504685.1 uncultured Kofleriaceae bacterium
GCCTGCTGGTTCGAGCATGGCGTCGTCGCGGTCGGAGTGACGCCTGGATCGAATCGCCGGCTGCTCACCGCGCGCTTGATCGCCGATCGATGGGAGCTCATGGCCGAGCGCGCGTGTGATTACACCGGGCAGTTCGCGTTTGCACATCGCGATTGCCTCTTCATGTTGGACACCGATCAGGAGACCCTGTTCCGCTGGGACGGTCGCTGGCGCAAGACTGCCAAGCTTGGCGGGCTCGCAGGCGATCATCGCCTTACCCTCTGGGTCGACCCGGTGCGGTCCGAGCTTTGGGGATACGGCCGACTCGGCCGCCGGAGCACCGGGCTTGCTTGGGTGAACCTCGACGACCTTGCATCCTGAGGTTGTCGGGCGCGGCTCGCGGCGTTCGCTGCGGCTTCCGACTGCCGCGCCCGAGGGGTTGTCGTCGCGAAAGCTACGGGCCGCCGGTCGTGCAGTCGAACGTGTTCGAGCCGGCCGGATACTTGTACATGCCGGTGAAGCACATCTCGTCGGTCGAGCTGTCGCCGAACGCGATCGTGGCGCCGGTGTTGTTGACGTACGTGCACGTCGTCAAGATCGTGTCGCCCGCCGAGATCACGGTCTCGGCCATCGGGTAGTTCTTCTGTTCGGTGAACTGGTAGTCGGTGTCGAGCAGCATGTCCGGCGTGCCGTTGTGGGTCACCTGGAACGACTGGTGCGTCGCGATCTGATGCATGTGCGGCCACAGCGCGAACAGGTGCCAATCGGTGGGCGCGGTGCAGCCGCCCGACGCGGTGTGCGGCAGCCCATCGGATGGCACGGAGATGTTGAACGTGCCAGAGAACGTCATGTCCGCTTCGTTCACGACGGTCGCCGGGTCGACGGTGTGAATCTCGACGCCCGACGTGCCGCTCTCGCCGTTGTCGCTCACATCGAACAAGTGCAAGTTGAGATTCAGCCATGTCCCGGCGGGGATGTGGACCGCGACACCCGCGGGGAACATCAGCGCGTCGGTGTCGACGCCGGCGGCGAACACCATCTGGCCGGACAGCGTGCCGCTGCCAGCATCACAGTTGTAGTCGCCGGTCTCGGTGTCGTTGGTGTCGATCGTCAACACCTCGTGATGCGTGCCGACCGGTGAGCTCGATTGAAAGCCGTCGATCCAGTACTCCTGTGTCGTCTGCATTCGCGTACAGCGATACGTTTGCTGATCGGCGGTGAGCGACCACGAGCGCGAGATCAGCGGTGTCCAGCCCGCGGCATCCGGCGTCGCGGTGCCATCGGGGTGGCCTTCTGTTCCGGGCCCTTTTCCGCACGCCACGAGCATTAAGAGAGCAGCTAAGGCGGCTTTCATGGCGCCGAGTATACGCGTCAGGTCGGCGACCGGCCCAGCTTTCGCGCCGTGACCACGCGCACACGGTATGCTGCGTCCGTGCCGGAGCTGCGCAACGTCATCGTGTTCACGATCGCGGCGGGGCGTTATGCCGTCGAGCTGCGGTGGGTGCGCGAGGTGGTCACACTAGGCTTCGTCACCGAGGTCCCGACCGCGCCTCCCGCGCTCGGTGGCGTGTGCAACCTGCACGGCACCATCCTGCCCGTGCTCGACGTCGGCGTGCTGCTCGATCTGCCTGCCGGGCCGCCAGCGCGCCAGGGCGATGGCGCGCTCGTGCTCGAGACCGACGGGATTACATGTGCGCTGCGGGTCGACCAGGTCGATCATGTCGCGTCTCTGGTCGAGCACAGCGGTCAGGTGGTCGACGCCGCCGGCCGTCCGCTGACTCTGCTCGATCCGGCTCGCCTGATCCGCCGCGCGCAGGAGCTCGTCGGCGCACCGCCCCAGGTGCCGTGACCGAGGATCTCGATTTCGACCCCGACGAGCTGGCGATGTTGCGCCAGCTGTTCCGGACCGAAGCGCACGACGCGCTCGAAGCGGTGACGACGCGCGTCCTCAACGGCGGCTCGACGCGGCCGAACGCCGATGGGTTCGGCGAGATGATGCGGGTCACCCACACGCTCAAGGGTGCAGCCGGCACGGTAGGGCTCAACGCGATGGTCGAGCTCGCCCACCGACTCGAGAGCGCGTTCGCGTTGCTCGCCCGCGAGTCGACCCCGTGGAACGCCGCGTGCGCCGATGCGATCGTCGAGGTCACCGACGGGCTGCGCGGCTATCTCGACCAACTCCCGGTCGACCCCGCAGGGGCCGAGGCGACCGCCGATCGGTTGCGCCAGCAGATCGCGCGGATCGTGCGCGCACCGGACGAGGTCGACGAGCAACGCGCGACCGACTCGCTCGCAATGCCGACGATCACCGAGGCTGCTGATCCCGACCCCACGCCCGAGCCGATCGTCTACGCGGTGATCGATCCGGTGTCCGACGCGGTCGCGGTGCCCGAGGTGAAGTCGTACTTGCGCGTCGGACCCGAACGGATCGACGCGCTGATGTCATCGGCCGGCGAGCTACTGTTCGACCGCACCCGGATCGAGCGCCGCGTCCAACTGCTGCGCACGCTCGCCCGCGATCTAGCGCGTACCCGCCAGAGCCTGCGCGATGCGATCGGAGATCCATCGACCCCGCCGCGCCGTGCCGCGCTCGTCGAGACCGAAGGCGAGCTCGCCGGCCAGGCTGCGTTGCTATCGCAGACCACCGCGGCGCTGCTCGACGAGATCGAAGCGCTTCGCCGCACGATCGGCGAGCTGCAGCGAGGCCTGACGCGGATCCGCATGGAGACCGCGAAGAATCTGATGACGCACGCGGCGCGGACGCTGCGGGCGTTGCGGCGCGCGACCGGCGTGCGAGTCGAGCTGCGTACGTTCGGCGAGGACACCGAGTTCGACAAGGCGGTCGCCGAGCAGCTGTTCGATCCGATCACGCAGCTGCTTCGCAACGCGGTCGCCCACGGGCTCGAAACGCCCGAGGAGCGCGTGGCCCGGGGAAAAGCGGAGACCGCGACCGTCACGATCCGCGCGCGCCAGGACGGAAACCTGCTCGTGATCGACGTCGGCGACGACGGCCGCGGGGTCGATACGACGCTGTTGCGCGAGCGGCTGATCTCGACCGGCCGGTGGACGACCGCGCGCGCCCAGCTCGCGACCGACGCCGACGTGCTCGACGCGCTCGGCACCGGCGTTTCGGTGCGCGGAGATGCCGACGAGCTCGCCGGTCGCGGCATCGGCCTCGATCTCGTGCGCCAGACGATCGCCCGGCTCGGCGGCGAGGTGAAGGTGACGTCGACGCCCGGCCGCGGCACGACGTTCAGCCTGCGGCTGCCGCTATCGACCTCGCTCGCGCAGGCGATGCTGTTCAAGGTCGGCGGCCAGGTCTATGCCATTCCCGCGGTCCACGTGGTCGACAGCACGTTGGTCGACCCCGGGGTGACGACCACGCTGGTCCGCCACGAGCACGTGCCGGTGCTGCGGCTCGAAGCGCTGCTCGGTCACGCCGGCGATCCCGAGCGCAAGCCCGGCGTCGTCGTGACGTTCGCTGGCAAGACCCTGGTCTGCACGGTCGACAAGATCGTCGGGCCGCGCGAGATCATCATCAAGCCGCTGGGGCCCCTGCTCGCTCCGCTCACGATCTACGCGGCCGCGACGATCAGCGGCTCGGGCAAGGTCCAGCTGATCTTGGACCCGGCGCAGCTCGTGCGCCGCGCGTATCCCGACGCGCCGGACGGCTCGCTCGGCGAACAGATCTCGGCGCCGATGGTGCTCGCCGGGCGCGCCCTCGTGGTCGACGACTCGCGCGCGATTCGCGAAGCGATGACGTCGATGCTCGGGCGCGAAGGCTGGATCGTCGACGTCGCCGAGGACGGGGCGCGCGCGCTCCAGATGACGCGGCAGCTGCGCTACGACCTGGTGGTCACCGACCTCGAGATGCCCGAGCTTGGCGGCTTCGACCTGATCGCGCACCTGCGCAAGGACGATCGGTTCAAGGCGACGCCGATCGTGATCATCACGTCGCGCGCGAACCCGGAGCACCGCCGGCGCGCGAAGGA
>CAZDGY010000702.1:0-3965 GCA_964504685.1 uncultured Kofleriaceae bacterium
GTTCGGCATTCGCAACGTCCCCGACCGCGCGTGCGCGCTGCGCGAGATGGCGCGCGTCGTCCGACCAGGGGGCCGGATCGCGATCCTCGAGCTCGCCGAGGCGAAGCGTGGCTTGTTCGGCCGCGTCGCGCGATTTCACACCCGTTACATCGTGCCGCGGCTCGGTGCGCTGCTCAGCGGCGCGCGCGAGTACCGCTACCTACAGACATCGGTCGCCGCGTTTCCGCCGCCCGACGAGTTCGCGCAGCTGATGCGCGAGTGCGGGCTAACGGTGATCGATATCGTCGGCTTGGGGTTCGGTGCATGCACGCTTTACGTCGCGACTCCGGCGGAGGACGCGTGACGCTCGAGCACGCGACCGCGGCGCGCCGCGCCGAAGCTCCTGCGCCGGCCGGCAACGCAGCGCGGCTCGACGCCGGCCTCGCGATCGCGCGCACGTCGAGCGGGCTGACGTGCATCGCGTTGCCCGTCCCGGTGTGCTCCGCCGCTGCGGCGGTCGCCGCCGGCGACGCGCGCCTCGCGTGGTCGGCACGTGGACTCGCGATCGTAGGAATCGGCATCGCGCGCGAGCTTCGAGGTCGCGGCGACGCTCGTTGGCGCGACGTGATCACCGGCGCGCGATCGATCGCGGAGCGCGGCGTTCGCGTCGTCGGCGATGATGATCCGTCCGCTCACGCGCTTTGTCGCCCTCGCCTGCTCGGCGGACTCGCGTTCGCATCGGGTGCGGCGGATCGCGCGCCGTGGGCCGCGTTTGGCGACGCGTGGTTCGCACTGCCGCGGTGGACGTACGCGAGCGACGGAACGACGGCGCGGCTGCTGCTCGTTTGCGATGGGCTCGATGCGGGCGAGCCGGCGCGATGGTCCGCCGAGCTTGCGACCCTCGAACGCGCATTTGCTATGCGGTTTGCACCGCGCGCTCTGCCCACGATTCAGGCGATCGATCACGGCGATCGCGCGGCGTTCTGCGCGGAGGTCGCGGCGATCACACGTGCGATCGAGAGCGGTGAGTGCGCGAAGATCGTCGCGGCTCGCTCGGCGATCGTCGAGCTCGCAAGCGCAGCCCGACCGGGCGATCTGCTCGCCGCGCTCGATGCCCGCGCGACCGCCGATGGCGTCCGGTTGCTCGTGCGGCCCTCGACGTCCGAAGACGCATTGATCGCGGCAACTCCCGAGCGGCTCGTCGCGCGTCACGGTGATGCGGTGCAGTGTGACGCGCTCGCCGGCACGATCGCCCGGAGCGCAATCGCTCCCGAGGTGACGTTGCTCGCGAGCGACAAGGATCGGCGCGAGCACGCACTCGTGGTCGACGCGATCACGCGCGCTCTCGCCGGCGCTGGTGCCGAGGTCGATGCGCCGGGCGAGCCACGACTGCGCGAGCTTCGCGATGTGCTGCACCTGCACACGCCGATCTCGGCGCGCCTTCGCACACCGCGCCACGTGCTCGAGCTCGCCGAGGCGCTGCACCCGACGCCGGCGGTCGGAGGCACGCCGACTCATACCGCGGTCGAGTGGATCGCGGCGCACGAGCCGGCGCGCGGTTGGTACGCGTCGCCGGTCGGCTGGTTCGATCTCGACGGCGATGGCGAGCTCGCGGTCGCGATCCGCTGCGGAGTGTTCGCGGGCTCGCGCGCCCAGCTGTGGGCCGGCGGCGGGATCGTCGCGGGCTCCGATCCGGAACGCGAGCTCGCGGAGACCGAGGTCAAGCTGCGCGCGCTGATCGGTGCGTTCGGCCCGGTCGGGGAGCGCACGGCATGACCGCCGCGGTCCAGACCTTGTGGGCCGAGCTGATCGCAGCGAGCCTCGTCGATGCTGGGGTCGCGACCTGTGTGGTCAGCCCGGGCTCGCGCTCGACTCCGCTCGTCGCCGCGCTCGCGAACGAGCGGCGGCTCGAGCTCGTCCCGATCATCGACGAGCGCTCCGCCGCATTCTTCGCGCTCGGCGTCGCTCGGGCGACCGGCGTTCCCGCGGCGATCGTGTGTACGAGTGGGAGCGCTGCTGCCCACTATCTGCCGGCGATCGTCGAAGCGAGCACGGCCGCAATTCCACTCGTCGTTGTCACAGCGGATCGACCGCCCGAGCTCCAGAACTGCGGCGCGACCCAGACGATCGATCAGATCAAGCTCTACGGCACGTTCGTGCGCGGCGCGTTCGATCTCGGCGCGCCGGTCGGCAGCGAATCGGCGTTGCGCGCGGTACGGCGTACGGTGATTCGCGCGGTCGTGCTGGCGCGCGGTCCGCACGCCGGACCGATCCAGCTCGAAGTGCCGCTGCGCAAGCCGCTCGAGCCCGCCGCTCCGTCGACCGACGGCGAACGCGCGCTCGCCCGCGTCAGCGCCGAGTTGCGCGCCCAGCGCGTGGTCGCGGCACCGCCGACGCTCGTCGCCGACAGCGCTGCGATCGACGAGCTCGCCATTGCGATCGCGAACGAGCCGCGCGGCGTGATCGTCGCCGGTGCGATGCCACTCGGATTCGCGCGCGCACGCAGCGCGATGTTCGAGCTCGCGGCGCGTGCCGGCTATCCGATCCTCGCAGAGGCCGGCAGTCAGCTCAAGCTCGCCGCCCGCGGACGCGCGGTCGTGGTCGCGCGCGCCGATTTCGCGATGGCCGCCGGCGCCCGACCGCCGCGTCTCGTGATCGAGCTCGGCGCCGAACCGGTCGCCGCTGCAAGACCGAGCTTCGCGGGCGCGGCGCGTTGGGTGCTGTCGGACCACGAGTGGCGCGATCCCGACGGCAGCGCTCGCGGCGTCATCGTCGGTGACGTCGGCGCGACGATCGTCGCTCTCGCAGGGCGACTCGACGGTGGAGGCTTGTCCCCGGCTGGCAGCGCCGCAGCATGGCGGCGCGGTTCACTCGAACCGCGCGGCGGCGAGCTCGCTGCGAGCTGGCGCGAGGTCGACGATCGCTGCGCCGTCGCGGTCGACGCCGCGCTCGCCGCGCATCCGAGGAGCGAGACCGCGGTGATGCGCGCGGCGGTCGAAGCCTTGCCGGCCGGCGCGATCATCCAGATCGGGAACAGCTTGCCGATCCGAGTCGTCGACCATGCGATCGGGCACGGCCCGGCGCACGGAGTCATCACGCAACGCGGGGCGGCCGGGATCGATGGCCTGATCTCGTCGGCCGCAGGCGCTACGCGCGCCGGAGCGCCGGTGTTGCTCGTGCTCGGTGACGTCAGCTTCGCGCACGACCTCGGTGGCTTGCTCGCTGCGCGCGCGGCCTCGGCGCCGCTTGCGATCCTCGTGCTCGACAACGCGGGCGGTCAGATCTTCGCCGGCTTGCCGATCGCGAGCGCTGGGTTGGACTCTGTCGTCGAGCGTTACTTCGTCACCGCTCCGCAGCTCGATCCCGTTGCCGTGGCCGTCGCGCTCGGTGCACGCGCGATCACCGCTGGATCTGCCGCGAGTGCCGCAGCCGCGGTCGCGACCGCCCTGGCATCCCCTGGGGTCACCGTGATTCACGCGCCGGTCACCGCGACGGGTGCGCACGACGTCCGTCGCTACGTTCTCGATTTGCTCGCCGCCCCCACGCGCGCGAGCGCAGGAGTTGCTCATGTTTAAGCTCGATTGGAACCGCAAGCCCGGCTACGAAGACATCCGTTACGAGGTCGCGGAAGGCATCGCGAAGATCACGATCGATCGCCCCGAGGTCCACAACGCGTTTCGCCCGCGGACGATCGCCGAGCTGATCCGCGCGTTCGACGAAGCGCGCGACGACGCGACGGTCGGCGCCGTGATCCTCACCGGCGCGGGCGACGATGCATTCTGCTCGGGCGGTGACCAGCGAGTGCGCGGCAAAGGCGGCTACGTCGGCGCGGACGGCGTTCCTCGGCTCAACGTGCTCGACCTGCACATGCGGATTCGTTACTTGCCGAAACCGGTCGTCGCGATGGTCGCCGGGTTCGCAGTGGGTGGCGGCCACGTGCTCCATCTCGTCTGCGATCTAACGATCGCGGCAGACAACGCGAAGTT
>CAZDGY010000703.1:0-3964 GCA_964504685.1 uncultured Kofleriaceae bacterium
GGCCCGGACGGCTCGCCGAGCCGGCGGATATTCTCGAAGCCGCGGCGCACGTGCTGTCGCTGCAAGACCTCGCGGGCAAGCGGATCGTCGTCACCGCCGGGCCGACCTACGAAGCGATCGATCCGGTGCGGTTCGTCGGCAACCGCAGCTCGGGCAAGATGGGCATCGCGCTCGCCGCTGCCGCGCAGCGCCGCGGTGCCGACGTCACGTTGATCCTGGGCCCCAGCGGAGTCGCACCGCCGATCGGCGTGACAACGAGCCACGTCGAGACCGCCGCGCAACTGCAGTGGGCGCTCGACAGCGCGGCGAAGACCGCCGATGCGATCGTGATGACCGCCGCGGTCGCCGACTACCGCCCGGCGAAAGAGGCGAAGTCCAAGCTCAAGCGCGGCGAGCTCGGAGCGAAGACGCAGATCCCGCTCGTCGCGAATCCCGATCTGCTCGCGGGGCTCGGTGCGAAGCGCCGAGGGCTCCACCCGGTGCTCGTGGGTTTCGCCGCTGAAACCGACGACGTGATCGGCAACGCGAAGAAGAAGCTCGCGGCCAAGCGCTGCGATCTGATCGTCGCGAACGACGTCGGCGAGCCGAACGCCGGCTTCGCGGTCGACACGAACCACGTCCACCTCGTCGATCGCCATGGCGCGGTCGACGTGCCAGCCGGACCGAAGTCCGAGGTCGCGCACCGGATCATCGACAAGCTCGTCGAGCTGCTCGGCGATGCGCCCGCAGCAAAGCTGGTCGCAGCTACGAAGCGGCCGCGAAAGCGCTAAGGAGCGATGTCGAAGGTGAGGTCGATTGGCGCCCCGAACCCTCTGCACGTGGCGCTCACTGACTTGATCCTCCGAGCGGAAGGCGATGAACCGGCTACAGGCCCGGCGCCGGGAACTTCGCGCACAGCTCGCGGATCTCGCCCGCGAGCTTGCCGTGCAACGTCGCGTCGGCCGGCGCGCTGACGACCTGATCCATCCACGCCGCGATCTGCTTCATCTCGGCTTCCTTCATCCCGCGGCTCGCGACCGCGGCGGTGCCGAGTCGGATACCGGACGGATCGAACGGCTTGCGCGGATCGAACGGGACCGAGTTGTAGTTGAGCTCGATGCCCGCGGCGTCGAGCGCCTTCGCGGCGATCTTGCCCGACACGTTCTTCGACGTCAGGTCGCACAGGATCAAGTGGTTGTCGGTGCCGCCGGTGACGAGCGAGAACCCGCGCTCGACCAACGCGGCCGCGAGCGCCTTCGCGTTCGCCACGATCTGATGCGCGTACTTCTTGAACTCGGCGGTCGCCGCTTCGCGCAGCGCGACCGCGATGCCGGCGGTCGTGTGGTTGTGCGGACCGCCCTGGAGGCCCGGAAACACGGCGCGATCGATCGCCTTCTGATGCGCCGCCGTGCACAGCAGCATGCCGCCGCGCGGGCCGCGCAAGGTCTTGTGGGTCGTCGTCGACACGACATCGGCGACCGGCACCGGCGACGGATGCACCCCCGCCGCGACGAGCCCGGCGATGTGCGCGATGTCGGCCGCGAAGATCGCGCCGACCTCCTTCGCGATCGCGGCGTACGCCGGGAAGTCGATCGTGCGCGGGATCGCGGTGCCGCCGGCGAACAGCAGCTTCGGCTTCTCCTTGAGCGCGAGATCGCGGACCTCGTCCATGTCGACGCGCTGGGTGTCTTTGCGCACGCCGTACTGGACCGCGCGGAAGTAGCTGCCGGTGATCGACACGTTCCAGCCGTGCGTGAGGTGGCCGCCGGCCGGCAGCCCCATGCCCATGACGGTGTCGCCGGGCTTCAGGAACGCGAAGTAGATCGCGAGATTCGCGGGCGAGCCGGAATACGGCTGGACGTTCGCGTGCTCGGCGCCGAACAACGCCTTCGCGCGGTCGATGCACAGCTGCTCGATCGGATCGATGTTCTGTTGCCCTTCGTAGTAGCGCTTGCCTGGATAGCCCTCGCTGTACTTGTTCGTGAGGATCGAGCCAGTCGCGGTCAACACCGCGCGCGACACGTAGTTCTCCGACGCGATTAGCCGGATCTTGTCGCGCTCGCGTTGCTCTTCGGCGGCGATCAGCTTCGCGATTTCGGGGTCGGTGTCGGCGAGCGTCATGCCGGGAGTCTTACACCGAAGCGACCGCGCGCGGCACGAGGTCTCCCGCCGGCACGCGCTCGCGCTCGGCGATCGGCTGCATCGCCGCGATGAACGGTACGAGACCGAGGGCGGTGACCGCGACGAGCCCCGGCGGGATCATCCATAGGAAGCCGAACGGCACGCACGACACGCCGATCGTCCAGCCGTAGATCGTGAGCGTGGGGATAGCCACGCGCGGCGGCCTGGTCAGCTCTCGCGCACGGTAGGCGCACAAGCCGGCGATCGCGAGGTGAGCCGGGCCGGTAATCACGAGGCTGAGGTCGACCCATTCGTCGAAGTCCCGAGCGCTCCAACCGATGAGCGACCCGACCGCAAAGTGAAGCGTGAGCGGCAGCACGAGGCAGAGGCCGACCATCGGGATCGCGAGGCTCGGTGCCGCCGCGGGCATGCGTCGACATGGAAACGCGTGCGCCACCAGCACCGCGAACAGCGCGAGCGCCCACGCGGCGAGCAAGATCAGCGAGAAGTGCACGTGGCGGTTGATGCCGTTCGCGACCATCGCAACTGCGCCCGCGATCAGCGGCACACCGAACGCGATCCGCATTCGGCGGCGGGCGGCGATCGTCTCGAACGATGGCGGCATCACGGCAAGCATGAGATGCGCCGACTGCACTGCAAGTTACAAAACCCCGGCGCGAGCGAGTGCCGCGCCCGCACGTTCGACAAGGCCATGACCGAGCGGCGTCGCGAGCAACGGCACGAGCGGGAGCGCGATCGCGAGCGCGTCGTCGATCAGGCCGTGGGTGCGCGCCGCGTCCGGGCTCGCGTCGTTGATCAGCAATAGCAAGCTCGCGAGCTGGAGCAACCACAGCGCGCGCGCGCCGAGCGCGACCGCGTCGTCGGGCAAGCCGGCGGCGCGCAACGGCGGCTCGAGCATCCCGATCGCGCGCTCGCGTACGGCACGCGTTTCGGCCGAGAACGTCGACAACGGATCGCCCGGGTCGACGAGGCGCTGGACGATCGTCGCGAGCATCCGGCGCTGCGGCCGCACGGTCTCGACCTTCGCGTGAAATTGCGCGGCGAGCTGTTCGCGCCAATCGCCGGTGGTCGCGGCGACGATCCGCTCCATCTCGGTTTGGTTGTCGGCGTAGTACGCGAACATCAGCGCTTCCTTCGAGGGGAAGTAGTAGTAGGCCGCGCCGAGTGACAGCTTCGCCGCCTTCGCGATGTCGCGCATCGTGGTCGCCTCGACGCCCTTCTTCTGGAACAGCTCGAGTGCACGCGTCGTTAGATTTCGGCGGGTCGCGTCGCTCTTGCGCTCGCCGTCGCGGCGGCGCGGTTTCGGCTTCGTGGAGCGCCGGGTCGGCATGGCGGATAGTGTGCCTCGGACCGCACGATCGCGATCGCGAGCGTGGGCAGTTCCGGGCCGCGTTCACGCTTCGCGATCTGATCCATCGCGGTCAACGCCGGCAACAGCAACGCGCCGGTCAACGCGACCACGACCGTCGGGACGGCGAGCAGGATGATGCCCGGGACGAGCGAGAGCGCGAGTCCGACGCCGTAGATCACCAGCACGCTGTGCGCCTGCTGGGTCGGATCCGCGAGCTTGAACCCGCGACGCGCGGCGAGAATCGCGCACACGACATGAACGTGACCGACGAGCACGAGGCTCCAGAACGCCCACGTGTCGAACCCATCCATGACGGCCATCGTTCGCGACACCATCGCGGCCGGAACCGCGAGCAAGTGCAGGGTGAGCGGCCCCATCATGACGATGCCGGCCGAGGGCAGGGCGAGGCTCAACCCGGCCCAGCGCGAGGGGTCGTCATCGGCGAGCGGCGCCGACCACAACCGTGCGACCACGCCGGCGCCGAGCGCGCAC
>CAZDGY010000704.1:0-3957 GCA_964504685.1 uncultured Kofleriaceae bacterium
ACGAGCTGGGCCGACATCTCGATCAACGAAGGCAACTACTGCTTTCGCCACGCCGCGGGCGATGCGACCTGCAACGACGCGGCGGTCGCCGGCGCGTGGACGACGATCGTCGGCGGCGATGACGGCTTCTGCGGGATTCGCAGCGACGGATCGCTCTGGTGCTGGGGCTACGACTCCATGAACGAGCTCGGGGGGACCAACCCCGAGGGCACGGTGATCGCGACGCCGACCCAGGTCGGCACCGAGACTAACTGGCTCGCGGTCGGCAATGGCTCGGCGCTCACCTGCGCGATGAAGACCGACCACACGCTGTGGTGCATGGGCGATCCGATGGCGACCGGCACGAACGGCGTCGACCCGATGGGCGTGTTGACGCCGATCTCGGCCGACACCGACTGGACGTTCCTCAACGTCAAGTTCGGTCATGCGTGCGCCGGCAAGCCCGATGGCTCGGTCTACTGCTGGGGCACGTATCGTGGCTACGCGAACATTCTGCCCGGCCAGCCGACCGTCGTCGTCCCCACCGCGATGGCGGGCACGTTCGATCGCTTCGAGATGGGCGGCCACCACTACTGCGCGATCCCGACCGGCGGCACGCAGTGGAGCTGCTGGGGCTACAACGACGGCGGTCAGCTCGGCAACGGCGACACCGCGCCGCGCGACACGCCGATCGCGCCATTCTGCAGCGCGCCGCCATAGTTTCGCGGGCCCGTGGTTAGATGGCGCGGTGGCGGACTACGATTGCATCGTTGTAGGGGCGAGGTGTGCAGGTGCTCCGCTCGCGCGGGTCGTCGCAAGAGCCGGAAAGCGCGTGCTCGTGATCGACGCGGCCGAGCTACCTCGCGATCAACCGTTGTCGACGCACTTCATCCATCCCTTTGGCATGCGCCTGCTCGACGAGCTCGGGCTTGACTCGACGACCACATCGCGCGCATTCGCTGGCCGGCCGGCGATGGCGGCTGTTGCTTACGTCGCACCCAGCTCGATGCGCTGCTGCTCGACGGTGCGCGCGAGGCGGGTGCCGAGGTCCGGCTCGGCTGTAAAGCGGTCGAGCTGATTCGCGACGGCGATCGCGTGGTCGGCGTCGTGGTCGAGACCGCCGGCGTGCGCAGCGAGGTTCGCGCGAGCGTTGTCGTCGGTGGTGACGGCCGCAACTCGACGATCGCGCGGCTGGTCGGCGCCGAGGAATACAACGGCTACGACAGCACCCGCAGCTTCTACTGGGCGTACTGGCCGCGGCCTAGCTGGTACGACACCGATCCGCGCTACGACGGCGGCGCGGTCGTCGTTCATCGCGGCGACGAGTATCTGTTGATGTTTCCGGTCAATCGCGATCAGCTGTTGGTGGGCGCGGCGTTCCCGACCGCGCATCCCGACAGCGCCGCGTATCGCGCCGAGCCGCTCGCGACGCTCGAGCGTCGGTTGCGCGCCGATCCGATCACCGCGCCGGTGATCCAAGCGCCGCCGATCAGCAAGGTGATCGGCCTGCGCAAGATTCGCTATTTCTTCCGGCGCGCCGCCGGTAAGGGCTGGGCGCTCGTCGGCGATGCGGGGTTGTGCAAAGACCCGACGCCCGGCTTCGGGATCAGCGACGCACTGCGCGATGCACGCGCGCTCGGCAACGCGATCGTCACGGGCGGCGACGCGGCGCTCGAACGCTATTGGCGACAACGCGACGTCGAATCGACCGAGCTGTTCTACTTCGCGCGCGACCTTGGCGAGCCGGGCTACAACAACCCGCTCAACCGCATCGTATTCGCGAAGATGGCGGCGAGCGACGCGGTCGCAGGTCGCATTCGCGAGATCGTCGATCGCAGCGTGTCGCCGTTCGACGCGTTCCCGACCGGCGAGATCGTGCGCTGGACGCTCGGTGCGCTCGTTCGCGGCAACTTTCGCGTGCTGCGTCCGTTCTTCGCCACCGGCGCGCGGATCAGCCGGGTGAAGCGCGAGCTCAAGCTGAGACAACAGCTCGCGCAGCCTGCGTTGCCGCCGGGCTAGCCGGCGAGGATTTGCAAAGTGCGCGAATTCGTCACGCGCGATGGGCAAGACGCCTCATCGCGGCAAGCGCGCGGGTTGCTATGATCGACGGGTGTGGCGGTCCGTCGTACTCGGCTGCGTAGTGGTCGCGTGCGGTCGGGTCCGTTTCGCCGACCACGCGGGCAGCGGCGCGCTCGACGACGCGAATGGAGCGGACGCGAAGCCCGATGGCCCACCGAGGTCGTGCGCGACCGACAGCGACTGTGCGCTATGCGAGGGCTGCGACGGCGGATTCTGCGCGAAGGAGTCGATCGATCTGCTCGCGCTCGGCCACCGTGTGAGTTGTTTCTTGTCTTATGGGGGAAGTCGATGGTGCATCGGCGAGTACGCCGGCGAGGGCGCGGCGACGAACGTCGCGCCGTTTCGTCCACTCCGGCTAGCGGGCGATATCGGCTGGACGTCGCTCGCGCTCGGCTACGGCCGCAGCTACGGCGCGCACGTCGGCGATCTCGACAGCTGGCTCGATGATGCGGCTCCGACGGTGGACATCGCGGGCGGCGGCGCGACCGTTGTGTCGGTCGACGAGTCGACGCAATGCTTCCTCGATGCCGGCGCCGTGACCTGCTTCGGTGGGTCGCAGCTCGCGGGGGCGTGGCTCGAGTTCGCCGCCGGCGAGAGCTTCTTCTGCGGCGTGCGGTCCGATCACACGCTGTGGTGCTACGGCGAGAGCGAGAGAAACTGCCTCGGTCAGGCGCTTCCCGACAACACCGAAGTCGCCGCGCCCGAGCAGGTCGGCACCGATACCGATTGGATGAACGTCGCGGTCGGCGACACGTTCGGCTGCGCGATGAAGACCGACAACACGATCTGGTGCTGGGGCAACAACGCGTACACCGGGACCGGCTTCGCCGACACCAACGGCACACCGACCCAGATCTTACCCGACACCGACTGGACCTCCGTCGAGGTGCGGTGGCACCACGCGTGCGCAAGAAAGACCGACGGCACGACCGTGTGCTGGGGCGGTGACGAGTTCGGGCTTCAGGTCGTGGACAGCGCCGCCGCGGACGCCAACGTCGGCGTGCCAACCGCGGTCGCCACTGGCGTCGGCTTCTCGCAGTTCTGGATGGGCGGCCACCACTACTGTGGCGTCGAGTCGGGTACGTCGACGATCCGGTGCTGGGGCTGGAACGCGGCCGGCCAGCTCGTCAACGGCGACACCGCGACCCGCGACACATTCGCGACCTCGCTGCCGATCTGCACCCAGGCGCCGTAGTTATTCGCGCGCGGCGTCTTTGCTGCCGACGACGGTCATGTTCATGCCGATCTGGACCGAGATCGCCTTGCCGTCGATCGACACGACGGTCTTGCCGTTCATGTACCAGCCGAAGCTGCCGGTCGAGAACTGCTTGACCTCGGCGAGCATCTCTTGACCGTTGATCGTCACCTTGAGCGGCTCGGCCTTCTCGAGAAACTGCGCGAGCGAAACGGGACACGAAGTCTTGGGCGGCATGGCGCGATGGCACCACGAATCGCGGCGAGCCGCCACCGCCGGTCAGTGCCACTGATAGCCGAGCTGGAACGAAAGCGCGTCACCGGTGCCGTCCGGGGCAAACGTTCCGACCTGGATGAACTCGACCGCGAGGCTCACGCCGGCGGTGCCGCGCGTCTTGCCGTTGAGCAGCACGCCGACCCGCGCGTCGAAGCCGTCGGACCACGCGCTGCATCTTTGGGTATCCGTCCCGTAGTAAGTCTCGCGCCCGATGCAAGAGGGATCGGCGCCGAGACCGACGCCGGCGCTGATCCAGATGTGATGGCCGGGAAGCCAAACCTGCGCGGTCGGGCCGAGGAAGCACATGTCATTGGGTCCAGTGCAGGTTCCGCGGAGGAGCACGGCGACGCTGTCGGAGACAAAGCCGCCGAACCCAACGCCGAGCGTCAGGCCCAAGGCATGACCGTGCGTGATCGCCTTCGAGCCCG
>CAZDGY010000705.1:0-3952 GCA_964504685.1 uncultured Kofleriaceae bacterium
CATTCGTTGCGATCGCTGCGCCATGGTCGCCGCGCGCGATGAACACGACGTCGTGGCCGGCGACCGCGAGCCGCCCGCCGATCGTTCCGCCGATCGCGCCGGCACCGATGACGACAAACCGCATGCGCCGACCTTAGCGCGCCGACCCGCTACGGCGTCGCGAGTCGCTTCGCGATCGTGTCGAGCCGGCCGCGTTCTTCGACTTTGAACGCGTCGGCGAGGCGCTTGTAGATCGCTTCGCGTTGCTTCTCGATCACGCCGACCTTACACGCCGCGTAGACTGCCCTGTACACGCGATCGCCGAAGCTCTCGACCTTGTTGATCTTGCCGTTCGAGTACGAAACGATGTCGTACTCACCGGCGACGTGGTTCGGGTCCCGCTTCTCCCACTCGCGCTTGTAACACGCGCTCGTGCTCGCCTTCGCTGCCTTGTACGCCGCGATCGGCTTGTCGGAGTCGGCGAGCTGCAAGAAGTCCTCGTCCTCCCAGATCAGCCGATTCGAATCGGTGTCCGGCATGACCAGCTCGGGCCACGCCAGCTTCGCGGGACGTTTGGTCGATAGGTAGTCCTTCGCCGGCTCGACGTCGCGGAACGCACAGTCGTTGACCTCGCCGTTCGCGTGGATCACGAGGCCGTCCGCGATCAGGATCACCGGCTCACCGGGCACGAGCCCACACGGCGGGCGCTTGTCGACGCCGTACACGAAGAACGCGGGGTCGATCGCCATGAACAGCCGGGCCGCGAGGTCAGCGCTATCGCGCGTCATGCCGAGGTGGCCGCCCGCGTTGAGGAACGAGTAATTCACAAGCTCGTGGCCGTGAACATCGGAGCTGTCGTCGGGTTTGCCATAGATGTCGCGCTCGGTACCGACGGTCTTGTTCGGCTGGATCGCGACGATCGTCACGTGCGAGCCACCATCGGCGAACAGATCGAACGCGAGCGGCTCGTTCGGTCGAGCCTTGCCGCTGATCGCCGGGTTGATCATCATGTCGCCCTCGTGGCCGAAGCCGAGGTGCTTTGCGCCACCGAACGCGTAGACCTTGACGTCGCGTGGCACCGTCGACTTGACGACGACTCCGCGCCACTGCGGCTTGCCGGCCGGCACGTCGACGACGACCGAGACCGCGGTCGTCACGTCGTCGCCGAGCGCGAGCTCGATCGCCGCGGCCTTCTCGGGCGCGCGGATGTCGAGCCGGAGCTTCGTCGGCGACTTCGCGTAACGCTCGGACGCGCGGGCCCACAGCGTCCATCGTCCACCTTGAGGCACCGCCGCGGCGCCGGTGGGCTTGAAGCACTGGTTGCCAGAGATCGCATAGAGCTCGAGGTCCGGATCGTCGACCCTGAGGATCCACGCGGTCGGCTTGCGAGCCTCGATGCGAGCGAGCGGAATCAGCTTGTCGCCCGGTTGGCCGCAGAACTGCTCGACATCGCGAGACGTGAACACACCGCCGACCGCGAGCTCTACGGTCTGCGCCGCGTCGAGCTTGATCGTCGGCAACTTGAGCACGACGGCGTTCACCGTGTACTTGTCGGCGTGAGCGGTTGCGGCGGTAACGAGTATGACAGCGAGAGCGAGGCGCGACATAGCAGACTCCTTCGGGGGATGCGCGCCCACTGAGCACGGGACGTGCCGCGCCAAGCTCGCGTTTCACCTCGACCCTATCGCCGACCGCACCCGTTGCATCGCGTTGCACCGACCGTGCGGTGTTGCAGCGACAACGTGTTAGATCGCGGTCGATGACGTGCGTCGTGTGCGCTGGCCCGGTGGAGACGCCGATGTTCGCGAACCCGTGGGAGCGCGCACGCAAGGTCTACGCGTGTTGCAGCGAAGCGTGTGCGCGTGCGTTCGACCCCGACGTCCATTGGATTCCCGGCAACGAGCCCTCGCTCGCGGAGGCCGACGAGGACCGCCGATTGCTCGCGCGAGCGCGCGCGCGGCTAGCGAGTGGAGACCGTCCGACCGTCGTCGTCCGCGAGATGCTCGTCGCCGGCGTGAGCCCACGCGGCTTGCGATTCGCGCTCGCGGAAGCCGAAACCGCAGCGGCCGCACGCGCGAAAGCGATCCGGCGCGGTGCGCTCGCGAACATCCTCGGAATGCTGATCGGTCGCCGCGCCGCGGTCGACGACCGCGAGGTTATCGACCCGGCTCAGCTGCGTGCCGCGGTCGCCGACCTCGATTCGTGGTCGGCGAAGTTCCGGCCGTAGCTCAGATCACGAAGTTGTGAACTTCTTCGGGCGCCGGGTTGGCATCGAGTGCCTCGCGGCGCGACAGACGGATCTTGCCGTCGCGGTCGACCTTGATGCACTTGACGACGACTTCATCGCCCTCGCTCAGCACATCTTCGACCGCGCGGATCCGCTCCTTCGACACTTCGGAGATGTGAAGCAGACCGTCGGTGCCCGGCATGATCTCGACGAACGCGCCGATCTCGACGATCTTCTTGACGATGCCGTTATAGAACAGACCGACTTCGGGCTCCATCGTGAGTCCCGAGATCAACGCCTGCGCCTGCTCGATCGCCTTGGAGTTCGACGACGCGATCGACACCGTGCCGTTGTCGTTGATGTCGATCTGAGCGCCGGTCTGCTCTTGGATCGCGCGGATCGTCTTGCCACCGGGGCCGATGATGTCGCGGACCTTGTCCGGCTTGACCTGCACCGTCACGATGCGCGGCGCGTAGATCGAGACCTCGTCGCGCGGCGCCGAGATCGCGGCGTCCATCTTCTCGAGGATGTGGATGCGACCGCGCTTGGCTTGGTCGAGCGCCTCTTCGAGGATCTTGCGGGTCAGACCGTCGACCTTGATGTCCATCTGCAGTGCGCAGATGCCACGCCGGGTGCCGGTGACCTTGAAGTCCATGTCGCCGAGGTGATCTTCGTCGCCGAGGATGTCGGACAGGATGACGTAGTCGTCGCCTTCCTTCATCAAGCCCATCGCGATGCCGGCAACCGGCGCCTTGGTCGGCACGCCGGCATCCATCAGCGCGAGCGAGCCGCCGCACACCGATGCCATCGACGACGAGCCGTTGCTCTCGAGGATGTCCGACACGACGCGAATCGTGTACGGGAAGTCTTCATAGATCGGGACGATCGCTTCGACCGAGCGCTCGGCGAGGAAGCCGTGACCGACCTCGCGCCGCGACTGGCCGCGCAGCATCTTCACTTCGCCGGTCGAGAACGGCGGGAAGTTGTAGTCCATGTAGAACGTGCGCTTCTTGTCGCCGAGCAGCGTGTCGAGCTTCTTCTCGTCGTACTTCGTGCCGAGCGTCACCGCGACGAGCGCTTGGGTCTCGCCACGGGTGAACAGCGCCGATCCGTGAGCGCGCGGCAGGACGCCGGTCTCGATCGTGATCGCGCGAATCTCGTCTGGATTACGGCCATCGATCCGCTTGCGGGTCGCGAGCGTGTTACCGCGCGCCCACTTCTTGTGCAGTTTGCCGAACGCGGCCTCGAACGCCTTGCCGTCGGCCGGCGTCGCGGTCAGCTTGCCCTCGGCGACGAGCGTCGCTTGGGTGTCGGTCTTGACCTGCGCGGTCTCGCTGTAGCGCTTCTTCTTGTCTTTGATCTGCAGTGCGGTGCCGAGCTTCTCCCAGGCGAGCTCTTTGATCCGCGCGGCGATCTCTTCGTTCGGAACGGGCGGCGAGAACGGGCGCTTCTCTTTGCCGTTCGCGGCGCGCAAGCGCTCCTGGAGATCGATCAACGGCTGACAGGCTTGGTGCGCGAACAGCAGCGCGTCGATCACGACGTCCTCCTGCAGCTCGTGCATCTCGCCCTCGACCATCATGATCGCGTCTTTGCTCGCGGCGACGATGATGTTCATCTCGCTCTTCTCGAGCTCGGCGAACGTGGGGTTCGCGATGAACTGACCGTCGACGCGGCCGACGCGGATGCCTGCGAGCGGCCCGGCCCACACGAGGTCGGACAGGTGCACGGCCGCCGAGGCGCCGGTCA
>CAZDGY010000706.1:0-3950 GCA_964504685.1 uncultured Kofleriaceae bacterium
TTCATCGCGACCTCAAGCCGCACAACATCTTCAACACCTCTGCCGGGGGTTGGAAGATCCTCGACTTCGGTGTGTCGAAGCTACTCGACGGCGAGGGCACGCTGACCGGCGGCGGCATCGTAGGCACGCCGCAGTACATGGCACCCGAGCAAGCGCTCGGCAAAGACGTCGATCATCTCGCCGACGTCTATGCGCTCGGCGCGATCGCCTATCGCTGTGTGACCGGCCGGTCGCCGTTTCGCGGCAAAGACCTCGCGGAGCTCGTGTTTCAGGTCGTGCAGACGCCGCCGGTGCGGCCGAGCTCGCTCGGCCGGGTGTCGAGCTCGATCGAGGACGTGCTCGCCGTGGCGATGGCAAAGGACAAGACCAAGCGGTTCCGCTCGGCGCTCACGTTCGCGCAGGCATTCATCGCGGCTCGTCGCGGCATCGGCGGAACACTCGCGGTTCCCGACGACGCGTGGTCCTAGAACGTTCCGGCCGGCGGCTTGGTCAAGTCCACCGACGGGTTGCCGGCGGCGTCGAGCTTGCCGGTGAGCGTGAACGTGGCGGGTTGGCCATCGCAGTCCAGGTCGCCGACCGCGGTAACGGTGAAGCTGTTGCCGTCTTTGCTCTCGTACTGATAGCGGCATCGTGGCCCGAGCACGATCGCGGGCCGATCGCGTGTATCGTCCCGCGGTGGAAGACGACCGCGGCGAGAGTAAGCGCCAGATCGAACGCCGGAAGCAACGCCGGATGGGCGATCGATCGGCCGCGCTCGCGCGCACGCTGATGATGCTATCGGATGCGGTGATCGCGAAGCTCGAGCTCGAAGACGAGCTCAAAGAGATGGTCGATCGCGCGCGCGGAACGAAGACGCTCGGGGCGCGGCGCCGAGCTGAACGCGCGCTCGCCGGCGATCTACGCGGCGAAGATCTCGGCGCGCTCGAACAACGCCTCGCGGCGGTCGAGACGACGGGCGCGGCCGCGCCTGCGCTGCTCAAGCTCGCCGAGCAGTGGCGCACGCGGTTGATCGCGGAAGGCATCGCGGCGGCGGCCGAATTTCCAGGCGGCGCGACCGACCAGCTCACTCGCGCGATCCAAGACGCGCGGCGCGAACGCGACACCGGCAAGCCACCCGGCGCAGCGCGCGCGCTGTTTCGCCAAGTCGTGACCGTGCTGAAGGCCCAGGCGCCAGCGCCAAAACCCGAGAGCGAGGAGTGATGTCGAAGTTTCACATGCCGGCTGAATGGACGCCGCATGCTGCGGTGTGGACCGCATGGCCGCACGATCGCGAGCAGTGGGCCGAAGGGCTCGCGGCACCCCAGCGCGCACTGATGGCGATGTGCGCGGCGATCAGCGACGGCGGCCGGGGCGAGCGCATCGAGCTACTCGTTCGCGATGCGGGTGACGAAGCCGAAGCACGCGGGTTGCTCGGAGCCGCGGCGGTGCACGTCTCGTTTCGCCATGTCCCCTACGGCGACGTCTGGCTGCGCGACACCGGCCCGATCTTCGTGACCCGCGATCGCGAGGTCGCCGCCGCGCGGTTTCGGTTCGACGGCTGGGGCGGCAAGTACGTCATGGCCGGCGACAGCGACGTGTCGAGCCACGTCATGGCGTGGACCGGCGTGCGCGGCGCAGCGTTCGACTTCGTGCTCGAAGGTGGCGCGATCGAAGTCGACGGGGCCGGCACGTTACTGACTACGAAACAATGCTTGCTCGGCGGCGCGCGCAACCCGGGGCTGGATGGCGCCGCACTCGAAGCTCGGCTGCGCTGGGCGCTCGGCGTCGACCGCATCGTCTGGCTCGATCGCGGCCTCGAAAACGATCACACCGATGGTCACATCGACACGCTCGCGCGGTTCGTCGCGCCCGGTGTCGTCGCATGCATGGAGCCAGCGCAAGGCGATCCGAATCGCGACTCGCTCGCCGGGATCCTCGCCGACCTGCGCGCTGCGAAGCTCGAAATCGTGACGACGCCCTCGCCCGGTGAAGTCCGCGATGCCGCCGGCGCGCTACTGCCTGCGAGCTACATGAACTTCTACATCGCGAACACCGTCGTCGTCGTGCCGACGTACGGCGTCGCCGCTGACGAGCGTGCGGTCGCCGCGATCGGCAAGCTGTTCCCGACCCGCCGAGCGATCGGCCTGCCGTGTCGCGAAGTCGTCGTCGGTGGCGGCGGCTTTCACTGCTGCACGCAGCAGCAGCCGAGCTAACGCGCGAACAGCTTGCCGAGGTTATCGAGGTGCCACGAGGTGCCGCCCTTGCGACTCGCCGCCGCTTCGGGATTGCCGTCGAGGTACGCACCCTGCTCGGTGTAACGCAACCGCGTGCCCTTGCCCGCGGGCTCGAGCAGTACGGTCGCGAGCGTCGACGATAGCGGCTTGCCGTTCAGCTCCATGTCGTACGACGACACGATGAAGTGCTCGGCCTCGATAAAGTGGAACGTCGACACGAAGCTCGTCTTCGTACCGTCCTTCATGTGGCCTTTGAGCACTTCGCCGCCGCCCGGGCGCAGATCGATCGTGCGCTCGGACTCGACGTAGCCAGCGGGGCCGTGGAACCACTTCTTGCGCAGCGCGGGATCAGTCCACGCCTTCCAGACCTCGGCGACGCTGGCGTCGTAAGTGCGATCGAGCGTGAACGTGTCGTGGATGATCGTCGTCGTCATTTCGGTTTCCTCTCGGCGAGCACGTCGCCCAATCGATCGAGCCGGCGCTCCCATAGCGCACGGCGTTTCGCGATCCAGTCCGCCGCAGCGCCGAGCGCTGCAGGCTCGATGCGGCACGTCCTCACGCGACCTTGCTTCGTCGTCGTGACGAGTCCGCTGTCTTGCAGCACACGGAGGTGCTGGACCACCGCGGCGAGCGTCATGTCGAACGGTTCGGCGAGCGTGCTGACCGAAGCCGGTCCGCGCGTCAGCCGTTCGACCATCGCACGCCGACTCGGATCGGCGAGCGCGAAGAACACGCGGTCGAGGGCGGGAGCTTGCTCAAGCATCTGCTTAAGTAATAAGTTCAGCGCACACGACAGTCAAGCGTTTACTTTACTATCAGCGAAGATCAGCGCTTGCCGAGGCGGTCCAGCGTGAACTCGAGGTAGCGCGGGTCGGAGCTCTTGAACGGCCGGCGCTTGTGGTCGGCGTAGAGCTTGCGGAAGTAGAGGAACGCCCGCTCGTGCTCGCCCGCTTCGTAGTGCACGGTGCCCGCCAGCATCGCGCATGACGGGTCATCAGCGAGATCTTCGACGTCATAAGCCGCGCCGAGCGTGGCTAGCCATTGCTTGGCTTTGTCGTGTTGCTTGGTGTCGCGATAGAACTCGACGATCGTCCGCGACAGCGACTGCGGGTAGTAGTCGTGCTCGAGCTTTGGCTCGGGAATCAGCGCCCACGTACCGAGCAGGATCCGCTCGGCCTCGTCGAGCGCGCCTGACCTTCGCGCCGGGAGAAAGCCAGCACCGAGCGCCGAGATTTGTGCATCGACCTCAGAGCCGACCTTGATCTTCACGCCGACACGTATACCAGAGCCCTGCTCGTGATCGCGGAGCCTGCTAGGGTCGGCGGATGGTCACCGTCGCTGCCCTGCAGACCGCGCTCAGCGATGATCGCGATCGCAACGTCGCGCGCATCACCGAGCTCGTGCGTGAAGCCCATGGCAAGGGCGCCCAGATCGTGTTGCCGAGCGAGCTATTCGAAGGCCACTACTTCTGCAGCGCCCAGCGCGAGGTGGACTTCGCGCGTGCACATTCGGCCGAAGCGCATCCGACGCTGCGCCACTTCCAGGCGCTTGCCGCCGAGCTCGGTGTCGTGATCCCGGTGTCGTTCTTCGAGCAAGCCGGTCCCGAGTTCTACAACTCGGTCGCGGTGATCGACGCCGACGGCCGCAACCTCGGCGTCTATCGCAAAGCCCACATCCCCGACGGGCCGGGCTATCAGGAGAAGTTCTTCTTCAAGCCCGGCAACACGCCATTGCGCG
>CAZDGY010000707.1:0-3947 GCA_964504685.1 uncultured Kofleriaceae bacterium
TCGAGCGGACACGCTCGGCGGTCGCCGCCGAGCTCGGCGTCGGCGCGGATGACCTGGCGAGCGCGATCGCGGCGCTCGATACCCACCTCGAGCTGTCGTTGTCGCGCGTGTTGCGCAGCGAGGCGGTCGAGAAGTGATGGCGTCGCGCGGCGATGGCGACAAGCCGATGCCGCCGAGCCTCTCGAAACACGCCGGCTCGTGGCCAGCCGCGGTCCAACACACCGCGTGCCCGACCGATGACACGCTGATCGCCCTCGTCGAGGACGCGCTCCCCGCCGACGCGAGGGCCTCGCTCGCGGACCACGTCGATAACTGCGAGCGCTGTCGCGCGACGATCGGCACGCTCGCGGCGGTCGACGGCGGCGCGAAGCCGCGCAAGGTCGGCCGTTACGAGCTCGAAGATCAACTCGGCGCCGGCGCGATGGGAGTGGTCTACGCCGCATTCGATCCGATGCTGCAGCGCCGCGTCGCGATCAAGCTGATGCATCCGGAGGTCGGCGAGAACGGCCCGGCGCGCATGCTGCGCGAGGCGCGAGCGCTGGCCCAGCTCCAGCACCCCAACGTCGTCGCGGTCCACGATGTCGGCGAGCACGAGGGTGATGTGTTTCTCGCGACCGAGCTCGTCGATGGCGAGCCGCTCGATCGCTGGCAACGCGGGCGCACGGCGCTCGAGATCGTCGGCGCATACGCGCAAGCCGCGCGCGGGCTCGCCGCCGCGCACGCGATGGGCCTGGTCCACCGCGACGTCAAGCCGAGTAACGTGCTCGTCGCGCGAGACGGACGGGTTCGAGTTGGAGACTTCGGGCTCGCTCGTCGCGGTGCGGTCGCCGGCGAGATCGATCCGAAGTTGACCCGCGAAGGCGATGTCGTCGGCACGCCGGCGTACATGGCACCCGAGCAACGCGCCGGGCTGCCCGTCGATGGTCGCGCTGATCAGTTCGCGCTGTGCGTCGCGCTCGGCGAGGCGTTGACCGGCAAGCGCCCCGCAGCCGGGAGTCGGCCGACGCTCGCGGCGCGTGGGATGCGCAAGGTCGCGACCGCACTCGCTCGCGGGCTTCGGATCGAGCCCGGCACGCGATTCCCTGATATGGCCGCGCTCGCGGCTGCGCTCGAGGCTCCGCTCGCGAGACGCCGTCGGACCTGGCCGGTCGTGGTCGCCGGTGTGATCGCCGCCGCGGCCGGCTCGCTCGCGGTGGTGTTCATGTTCGGCGCATCGCCGATCGTGCCGCAGGCGACTCTGTCGCCTGCGCCTACGCTTACGAAGAAGGTTAATCCTGATCCGATCGTTGCGCCGCCGGCACTCGTCCCGACCGGAATGCCGGAGTGCGATGCTCATCTCGCGACTCTCGCGAAGCTCGCGACGTGTCCGAGCGCGCCGACGCCGACCCGCGACGCGATGCGGGACGCGATCGACAGCTTCCAGCACAACCTCGCAGTCACTCCGCCTGCAGCTCGCGCCGCGATCATCCAGCGCGGCGACTACGCGAAGGCGTGCATCGTGATGGCGAAGAACACCGTCAAGGTCGGCGAGTTCCTCGCGTGCGACATGACACCGCGCTAGGCGCGGGCGCGCGGTCGATAGCGCCGAAGCAGATCCTCGGCGAGCTCGTCGAGTGCTCCGTCGAGCGCGGCTCGGCGTCGGCGGTCGCCCGCCGCGGCAAGTGCACCGATCCAGAACGTTTGCTCGAGCGTCATAGCTACTAGATCGGCCAACTGCGGCGGCGATCTAGCCCGCTCCGGAATCGCGCAGACGTAGGCGCGTGTGCGACCCGCGCTCGGGATCGCTTAACATGCCAGCCGCGTCGAGCCGCGGCGACTTGATGGCATGATGATCGTGTGGGGAGCTGCGTTCGACTTTCGATCGCGCTAGCCGTGGCCGCGACGCTCGCGGGCCCGGCGCGTGCCGATGACACCCCGTGGGCGACGGGGATCACCGCCGAGCAAAAGGCGACCGCGCACACGCTGCTCGAGGCAGGCAATACGTTGTTCCTGCAGCGCGACTACACCGCGGCGCTCGAAAAATATCGCGCGGCGGTCGGCGCATGGGATCACCCGGCGATTCGCTTCAACATCGTGCGTTGTTTGATCCAGCTCGATCGCACGGTCGAGGCTGCCGATAATCTCAAGCTCGCGTTGCGCTACGGCGCCGCGCCGCTCGAGGACAAGGTCTATACCGAGGCGCTCGCGTACGAGAAGCTACTCGCACTCCAGGTCAGCGACGTCGATGTCAGCTGCGATCAGGCGGGCGTCGCGGTCACGCTCGACGGCCAACCGCTGCTGTCGTGTCCCGGCAAGCAGAGCCGGCGCGTTACGCCCGGGCCGCACCAGCTGGTCGCGACGAAAGAAGGGTTTCTGACCAAAAGCAGCAATGTGGTCGCGATCGGCGGCCAGCACGAAGCGGTGACGATCGAGCTCAAGTCGATCGATAGCGCCGCGATCGTGCATCGCTGGCCGACGTGGAAGCCGTGGCTCGTATTCGGGGCCGGCATCGCGGTCGTTGGCATCGGCGGGTTGTTCGAGTACCAAGCGGCGCAAGACATGTCGTCGTACGACAAGGCGCTCGCGCTCGCGTGCGCCGACACCGGCTGCAGCGCGACCCGGCCGATTCCCACGAACCTCGCCGATCAGAAGACGCGCGCGACCCACGAGAACGACATCGCGATCGGCGTGACGTCGGTCGGCGTCGCGGCCGCCGCGGCGGGCGGCGTGCTGCTCTACATGAACCGCGGCCACGCCGCTTACGCCGAGAAAGTGCTCGACCGAGTCGACGTCTCGACCGTGCGCGGCGGCGCGACGGTTGGTTTGCGCGGGCGCTTCTAGCCGGTTTGCATTCCGCCGCAAGTTGACAAAAGCGACAGCGTCACCAACGCTTGTTCAACGAATCTAGGTGGCTGCGCGATCGGGCTTGACGCGCAAGTTGACAATAGCGACAGCGTCCCTAGGGGCAGTTGTCGACTTTGCCATCGCAGTCGTTGTCGACGCCGTCGCTGCAATCGGTTTCGGTGGTCTCGCATACCCACGGCGTGGTGCGCGCGAGGCCGCGGAGCTGGATCGAGTGGGCGATGGCCGCGAACGCGATGCCGAGCATGCTCGGCACCACGGAGATGCCGGCGATCGAGGCGTTGGGCGGCATCTCGACGTCGTCGGGAAGATGAATCGGCGCCCAGCGCGAGCCATCGAACTGCGCGAGCTCGGTCGCGCTCGCTGCGATCACGTCGTGCGCTGATGATGCGGCGAGCGTCTTGACGGTGCTGACGAACGGTAGCTGGCTCGTCGTCCAGCTCGTGCCATCCCACGCGTAGCCGAACGAAGCATCGACGGCGACGACATCGGTCGGAGAAATCGCGACCACCGCGATCAACGATGTCGACGGACAGTTCGGGTCGATGTCCCAGCTCGCGCCGGCCCAGTGGACGAGGGTACCGGAGCTGACCGCCCAGATATCGTCGGTCCCGGTGCCCGATACGGACGTCACGCCGGTGACGGTCGCGTACGACGTCAGGCCCGCGCCATCGAATCGCTGCGCGCCGCTGTCGGTGAACAGCCACAGATCGCTCGGCCCGGTGCCCCACAGCTTGGCGAGCTGGTTCCCGCCCGTGGTCAACAGCGACCAGGTCGAGGTGAGGCGGTCGAACGAGTAGACCTCGCCTCCTTGCGCGCCGGCAAATACATCGCTGCCCGTGCCAAACAGCGAGCCCAAGTTCGACCCGACGACCGTGCCGCTACCAGTCCAACTGGTGCCGTCGAAGTGCTCGATCCGGCCGGCCGAGTCGGCGACGAACTGATCGTTCGAGGCGCTCATCCAATACGCGGCCGGCGCCAACACGACTCCGGTGTCGAACTCTGCATACGCCTGACCGTGATAGCGGTACAGCGCGCCATCTGGCGACACGCCGACCGCGTCGTTCGACGCGAGCTAGAGCAGCACCCCGGGCGGCGCCACCCCG